>JAZLIJ010000295.1:0-3830 GCA_045617325.1 Fibrobacter sp. | reverse complement strand
CTGAAAATGATTTTTGCCGGACGTGTCGATGTTCAGGAAGTTGCTTCTTTATTGTTTTATAAGAAGGGCAACACGGTACAGCACATTTTGCATAATCTAAAATACAAAGGTAAAAAAGAATTGGGCGATTTGTTGGGTCATCATTATGGAAAACAGCTAATAGAGGAGCCGCGTTTCCAAGATGTCGACTACATCATACCCATCCCGCTGCACCCGAAGAAGGAGCGCAAGCGCGGCTACAATCAAAGCGAATGGATTGCGATGGGACTTAGTAAGGGTATGGGCCGACCATACCTCAAGGACGTGTTGGTGCGCACGCACTTCACGGAAACGCAGACGAAAAAGAGCCGTTTCAACCGCTGGGAAAACGTAAAGGAGGTCTTTCAGATACAAAACGGGGAGCAGGTGTGTGGCAAGCACTTGTTAGTGTGTGACGACGTGCTGACCACCGGCGCCACCACCGAGGCGGCCGTGCAGCAGCTGCTCACCATTGAGGGCGTGCGCGTCAGCGTGGTGACGTTAGCTACCGCGCAGGGATAATCACATTATAAAAGGCACCGGCAGCGAGTATGGGCAGCGTATGGATTTGCCCTCGTAGGTGGCAGGCTGCCAGCGCGGCATTGCTCGAACAATCTGCAGGGCATTTTCATCGCAATCCGGAAAAAGGCGAACTTTGATTTCGGGAGAAGAAAGGCTGCCGTTTTCTTCAACCGTAAATTCTACTAAAACAACACCTACGACATCCGCCTTGTTGTAAATGGAGTAATCTATACGTTGGAGCACGAATGAAACTAGGGAATCAATCCCTCCCGGAAAAGTGGGCGGCACATCGTACTTCGTGTTTTCAGTGGCGCCGGCTTTCAAAATGATTTCGCGAGCTTCGCGAGACATCCAATTTCCGCCATCTCCCACATCGTCTTGCGCGAAAGCAGGAACGACTGAGAAGAGAGCAAAGACGAAAATAAGAAGGAAATGTTTTGGCATAGTGACAGGTTAGCTTATTTGATCCTATAGAAAATACTTTGCAAATATCTTTCGCCGACTATGGAAGTGGCCTTGATATCCGTAAAGATGACGAGCCTTATATCCGATTTGTTTCGGATATGCGCGATAGTGGATTCCGACAGGAGATCACTTCCATCGCAAACAATAGCCGGTTGCAGACCATCATCTGTGATCAGAACGATTTTATAACTAGTGATTTTCCAAGAAATATCATACGGAAAATCCACATTCATTGAGGCCCGCAGTTTCGGAAATTTGAAAAGCTCATCTATGGTAAAGGAATTGCCAAAGCAGGTGCCGAAGATAGCCGTTGGGCTCGGAACCTCCGTAACGAAAAAACGCTGCTGTATAGGTTCTTGTTTGGGGTTGTCTTTGGCCGTGATGGTTGCCGTTACTCCTTTACCAATCAAAGATTCGGATGGCGAAACATAGTAACTGCCGTTTCTTTCTTCCACTTTACATCCAGGAAACGAAACTTTGTATTGTTCCGCGCTATTTGCAGGAAATACATCTATCCAATTTTCGATTCCAACATAAAGATATTGTCCTTTCCGCGTCATAAGAGATTGGGCTTGCAGGGATGAGAAGCCGAGAAGGAAGAATAGGAGTATAAAAATTTTGCTTGTGTAAGTCTTCATAATATTTATTATAACGGAGCGGCAAAGATAACAATTTTCTGTTCTTAGCAGTTACCTATTTAATATTATTTGCGAATTGTGCAAACACGGCAAATGACAAGATCATTATCTGCTTTTTTATTTCAAATTATGCTACAGCCGCCTCGTAATATTCCCTCAACAAAGAAATCATTTCAATAGAAAACCCTTTTTTCATTTTTCGCATAGTAGATCCAAAAACTTCCAAAATAAGATCTTTTGGACGATTGCAACTTTTATGTGCAAAAAATGGAAAGGCGCAAAAAAGTCAGAAAAAGTATCCTTGTCATACGTTATTTGCACATTTTCAACCTATTAAAAATCAATATTTTACACTTGACTTTTCTTTACAGACGATATATCTTTGCGGGACTGATTTATTACGATAAAAACATCTCGCTATGAAAATTAATCCATTAAACAATCCAGTATTGGAGAACAAGCCTAAATATCTAAATCTGCTTACCGATTTCGGATTCAAGAAAATGTTCGGAGAGCCGAACAAAAAGTTCCTCATCGCATTCCTCAACGCCGTACTAACGGACAGCGTCGGGACCATCGAAGACGTCGTTTATCTGAATACCGAGCAGTTAGGAGAGAATCCCCAAGAGAAGAAAATGGTCTATGACATTTACTGTCTCACCGAGCAGGGCCAGCACATCATCGTGGAGTTGCAGATCGGAGGGCAGCCCTACTACGGTGAGCGTGCCTTCACCTACGTCAGCCGCCTTGTCAGCCAATTGGCCGAGAAGGGAGCCAAGAAGTACGCCATACCGCCCATCTTCTCCATCAACATCCTGAACTTCAAAATGACCGTATTCAATGATCCGGGCAGGTTCTTGTGGGAAATTCAGATGAAAGACCAGACGAACAAAGTATTTTTGCCCCAGGTCAAGTTCATATTCATAGAATTGTGTACCTTTGCGCGCCTGTTCAAGGAATCCGACTATCGTGATGCGCTGCACTGCTGGCTCTACATCATCAAGAATATGGGAAACGCAAACACCCAGGAGTGCCCATTTGACGACCCCATCTACCGCGACTTCTTCGAGCAGGGAAAATTAGAAAAACTCACAACTATGGAAAAAGAAGATTACGCAAAGAGCATATTTGACTACCAAGATGTCAAAGACACCATTGAATACGAACGCGAGTGCGCTCGCGAGGAAGGGCGAGTGGAAGGGCGAGTGGAAGGGAAAATAGAAGGATTTGCTGAAGGGAAAGCTGAGGCAAAACTCGATATAGCGAAATTATTGTTAGAGCAAGGTGTTAATCTTGAAATCATCAGCAAGACAACTGGCCTGACTGCTGAGGAAATCAAGAAATAACAGGTAGCGTTTTGAAATTTCAGCACTCAAAAAAACCAAATATACATCATAACGTATGAACAGCGGGCGATGTTTCCACCATCCGCTGTTGTTATTGTCAATGGTCAACGTTTATAAGTAGAGGAGTAGAGGGGTAGAGGGGTAGAGGGAGAACACCAAAATGCTAACGCCTAACGTCTACTCCCACTCGATCGTGGCAGGTGGTTTGGAGCTGACGTCGTAGCATACGCGGTTGACGCCTTTTACGTTTCGTATAATCTTATTGCTTACGTCTGCGAGAAACTCGTAAGGCAGCTTGGCCCAGTCGGCGGTCATCGCGTCAGAGGAAGTAACAGCGCGCAGCGCTACGGGGTTCTCGTAGGTGCGCTCGTCGCCCATTACGCCCACGCTGCGGATGTCAGAAAGCAGGATGGCACCTGCTTGCCAGATTTGGTCGTACAGGGAGACTTCAATCTCGCCATTGGTCATATTGGCGGGCACGCCGGCAGCTAATACTTTGCGGGCCTCTTCGCCACTGAGTTTCGTCTTCCACTCGCGCAAACCGCGGATGAAGATGTCGTCGGCATCTTGCAGAATGCGGACTTTCTCAGGGGTGATATCACCCAAAATGCGCACGGCCAAACCCGGTCCTGGGAACGGGTGACGGGTGATGAGGTGCTCGGGCATACCCATAGAGCGACCCACGCGGCGCACTTCGTCTTTGAAGAGCCAGCGCAACGGCTCGCACAGTTTGAGACCCATCTTTTCGGGCAGGCCGCCCACGTTGTGGTGCGATTTGATGACCTTGCCAGTGATGTTTAGAGACTCGATGCGGTCGGGGTAAATAGTGCCCTGTGCCAAC
>JAZLIJ010000294.1:0-1477 GCA_045617325.1 Fibrobacter sp. | reverse complement strand
TCACTTTATTCACATGAAAATTCACTCTGAAAAGTGAAAATTCACTCTTGCCGGTCTACCATCATCCTCCCGATTTTGCATTTCTGCAAAATTACGGGAGGATTAGTGTCTTTTCTTGCACTTCAGGCTGATTTTTGTGGGAAGAGGGGGCGCAGCGGAATGGATGAGACCTGCCGCTTGCAGCGGGGCAAAGGATATGGAGCTTGTGCCGACGACATGGAAGGGACAGCAGACCATGCCGTTTCGCCTCACCGTCAGCCCGCATTGCTCTGCAACCTGCCGCGGGGGCAGTCTTGACTTGACAGTTTGAAAAATTGTCATTCTGATTCTCCTTTCTTTGCTTTGATTTCGACAATTTCCTTTGTCACCGGACTATACGGAGAAAAAGGCGTCGGCTCCAAAAATCAGGCAGAAGTGCAAGAAAAGAGAAAAATCCTCCCGAAATTTTGCAGAAATGCAAAACCGGGAGGATGCTGACAGAATGGAAAAAGTGAATTTTCACTTTCATGAGTGAATTTTCACATGAACGAAGTGAAAATCGAATCACCCAATAAAAGTGTGATGATTTACCACAGAAATTCAAACATTTTTGTGAAACTATTGATTTTTCCATTGATCGAGCGCATAATAATAGTGTGATGAATAAGCACGATAACTTCAATAAAAGTGTGATGGAGGAAACACATGGAACGACTGATTTTAGATAGACTGCTGAAATGGAAAAACTCTCCTTACCGCAAGCCGCTGATTCTGAAAGGCGTGCGGCAGGTGGGAAAAACATGGATTCTCAAAGAATTCGGCAGACGTTACTATGAAAATACAGCGTATTTCAACTTCGACGAGCACGAGGAATACCGGCAGTTTTTTGAGACCACCAAGGACGTTGACCGCATCCTTCAAAATCTGATGTGGGCAAGCGGACAGAAGATTCAGCCGGAAAAGACGCTCATCATCTTTGACGAGGTGCAGGACTGCCCGAAGGTCATCAATTCCATGAAATACTTCTGTGAGAACGCGCCGCAGTATCACATTGCCTGCGCCGGATCGCTTCTCGGCATCGCGCTTGCGAAACCATCTTCTTTCCCGGTGGGCAAGGTGGTTTTCATGCAGATCGACCCAATGACCTTCACGGAATTTCTGCTTGCAAACGGAGACGGGAATCTGGCTGCCTATCTGGACAGCGTGGACACGATCGAGCCGCTGCCGGACGCCTTTTTCAATCCGCTCTATGAAAAACTGAAAATGTATTATGTGACCGGCGGAATGCCGGAGTCAGTCAAGATGTGGACGGAAGCGCGGGACGTGGAAGCCATGCAGGAGGCGCTGTCCAACATCATCAGCGCTTACGAGCGCGATTTCGCCAAACATCCCAGCGTCAGCGAGTTTCCGAAGATCTCGCTGGTTTGGAAATCCATCCCGTCCCAGCTTGCAAGAGAAAACAAAAAGTTCATTTACAAGGTCGTCAAAGAGGGCGCAC
>JAZLIJ010000293.1:0-2570 GCA_045617325.1 Fibrobacter sp. | reverse complement strand
CCGAAGACGCGCTGAAGCAAATCGCCGCCAAAGCCTACCTCATCCCCTACACAGTGACCACGGCCCCCGACGGCACGCCGAAAAAACTGTTCAAAATCGGCGTCAGCTTCGACGAGGAAAAGCGCACCATCGGAGAATGGAAAATCGTTGAAGGATAACGCAAATTCAGGAGTTGAAAGCGGACATTTGACCAGAGGAAATTGGGACGTTTTTGATTCAATCTTCACAAAGATTGTATATTTTACCGTAAGGAATGATACATGAATGTCGCATTTTTGCTCAATGAATACTTCAAAGGACTAGAGCCCGTTTCCATTGACGTTTTTGACGAACGTTCTTTGAACGACGTGTACAAACAAGTTTTGCAAATGTTAACATCGCATTTCGATATTGAAGTCGGGATTCTTCAAGCATTCAATTACTGTTTTTACGAAATCCTCGACAACGTCCATTTGCATTCCGGAAAACCATTAGGAACGGCGCTAACACATTACGACAAAAAAAATTCCATTCTCCGAATTCTGGTTGCCGATGACGGAATGGGCATCAAGGCCTCATTGACCGAAAACGAAAAATACAGAAACATATCCGAAAAAGAATCTCTCGAATTGTGCCTAAACGATTCCGTTTCCGACGGGAAAGGTATGGGGTTCGGACTCTACGCGACCTCCCGACTAATAAAAAACGCCGGTATAAAATTCGTTCTACATTCAGGTCATCACAAACTAATTTATCAGAACGGATCGACCAGCATCATCGACAACGGGCTTTGGCAGGGAACAATACTCTACATGGAAATCTGTACATCAAAAGAGATTGACCCCAACGACGTTGTTGACCATAGAACAGACATCGAAGACGAATTCAACGAGAATTTTGTCGAAACCGAAGGCTTGGATAAATTATGGTAGAATTCAAATTCTCACAGTTCGGCACTCATTTCGGAACGCGCGACATGGGGGCAAAAATTCGCGAGCAGTTACGCCCACTATTGAACGGCAACGAAATCGTCATCCTCGACTTTACCGGAGTCGAGGTCGTCACAAATTCCTTTGCGGACGAGTGCATTGCGAAACTGCTGCTCGAAATGTCTCTCGACAACTTGAAAAAACACACAACCTTTCGCGGGCTGAACCCTCTAGCCGAAAGATGCGTACTTGTAGCCCTGCAAAGACGCTACAAAGTATTGCAAAGCGGCACCCGCTGATTTAGGTTGAACCATGCCACAAAAGAACACGTCTCTCAAAAAAGTCACTTTTGCGAACATAGACACCTTGACCAGGTATCTTAGGGCAGAAGCGTCCCGCCGTAAAAAGTCCGTCTTGAGCATATTGGACAAATTCCCGCCAGAGGTCTTGGAAGGCTTGAACCGTTTAGCGGAAAAAAACACCGCCATTTGCAAAGAAGACGTGGAAAAAGTCGTGAAACAAGGTCGTCGTTTGCAAGACTAGAAAGGCGGGCAGTCTGCCCGCCGATTTTAGGTTGAACCTGGTCAAAAAGACAGCTCAAGTATTGAGAATATAGAAAAATCCTACTCCTTGCGCCAAACCATCTTGTTGACGATGCCCGTGTAACTCTGGATGATTTTCACCACCTTGGTGCTCACGTTTTCTTCTACGTAATCGGCAACAGGAATTCCGTTATCACCGGCGGCATTCATTGTAACGGCGGTATCGACCGCCTGGAGCAAGGACTTTTCGTCGATGCCGGCGATGAAGAAGCAGGCTTTGTCGAGAGCTTCGGGGCGTTCGGTGCTGGTGCGGATGCAGATTGCCGGGAACGGGTGTCCGACGCTCGTGAAGAAAGAACTTTCTTCGGGGAGCGTACCGCTGTCGCTCACGACGGCGAATGCGTTCATCTGCAAACAGTTATAGTCATGGAAGCCGAGCGGCTCGTGCTGAATCACGCGCTTGTCGAGTTTGAATCCGCTTGCGGCGAGGCGATTGCGACTACGCGGATGGCAACTGTACAGAATAGGCATGTCATACTTTTCGGCCATCTTGTTGATGGCGGTAAAGAGGCTCGTGAAGTTTTTCTCGGTATCGATATTTTCTTCGCGGTGGGCGCTCAGCAAAATGTACTTGCCCTTCGTCAATCCAAGGCGGGCGTGAATATCGCTAGCCTCGATTTCCGCCAAGTTCTTGTGCAAGACCTCGGCCATGGGGCTACCCGTAACATAGGTGCGTTCCTTGGGCAGGCCGCATTCGGCAAGGTAGCGGCGGGCATGTTCCGAGTAGGCCATGTTCACATCGCTAATAATATCCACGATGCGGCGGTTGGTTTCTTCGGGCAGGCATTCATCCTTGCAGCGGTTACCGGCTTCCATGTGGAATATGGGAATGTGCAGGCGCTTTGCGGCGATTGCAGAAAGGCAACTGTTCGTGTCGCCCAAGATGAGCAAGGCGTCGGGCTTGCAGGCGACCATCAGCTTGTAACTGGCGTTGATGATGTTGCCGACAGTTGCACCGAGGTCGTCGCCCACGGCGTCCATGTAGACTTCGGGTTCCTTGAGCTTGAGGTCCCTGAAAAATACGCCGTTCAGATTGTAGTCGTAATTTTGGCCGGTATGG
>JAZLIJ010000292.1:0-7629 GCA_045617325.1 Fibrobacter sp. | reverse complement strand
ACGAAGGCGATGGCGCCGACTTGTACGAAGCCGTGAAGAGCATCGGCATGGAACTCTGCCCGGAACTCGGAATCACGATTCCGGTGGGCAAGGACTCCATGAGCATGAGCACTGTATGGAGCGATAAGTTGGGCGACCACCGCGTGACTGCCCCGATTTCGCTTGTCATCAGTGCGTTTGCTCCTTGCGCCGACGTTCGCAAGACTTTGACTCCGCAACTTTTGCAGGATAACGACACGAGCCTCGTGCTTGTGGACCTCGCTCGCGGCAAGAACCGCATGGGCGCATCCATCGCCGCTCAGGTTTACTGCAACCTTGGCGACAAGGCTCCGGATGTCGATTCCGCCAAGGAACTCCGCGCCTTCTTCGAAACCATCCAGAAGCTCAACGCTGCGGGTAAGATTATGGCTTACCACGACAAGAGCGATGGCGGCCTCTACACGACCGTCGTGGAAATGGCATTTGCCGGCCACGTGGGTGTTACTTTGGATGCAAAGAGCCTCCAAGGGAACCTCATCGACGCCTTGTTCAACGAAGAACTCGGTGCCGTAATCCAGGTGAAGAATTCCGACGTTGATGCCGTCCGCGACGCCTTTGCCGCTGTAGGCCTCGGCGACACGGTGAGCGTCATCGGTAAACTCAACGATTCTTACAACTTCGTGATTGGCGACTACACCGAAGGCCTTTCCGACCTTCGCGCTATCTGGTCCGATACCACTCGCCGCATTGCCGCTCTCCGCGACAATCCGGCCTGCGCCGAAAGCGAATATGAACTCAAGCTCGAACAAAATAATCCGGGCATCACGCCGAAGGTTACCTTCGACGTGGCCGCATCCGCGAAGGTCATCAAGGACTTCGCAAGCCGCCCGAAGATGGCCATCCTCCGCGAACAGGGCGTGAACGGCGAACTCGAAATGGCCGCCGCCTTCCAGAAGGCCGGCTTCGAATCGATCGACGTCCACATGACCGACATTCTCGAAGGTCGCGTAAGCCTCAAGGACTTCAACGGTCTCGTCGCTTGCGGTGGCTTCAGCTACGGTGACGTTCTCGGCGCCGGCGAAGGCTGGGCAAAGAGCATCCTCTTCAACCCGAAGGCCCGTGCCGAATTCGAAGCCTACTTTAACCGCAAGGACACCTTCACACTCGGCGTCTGCAACGGCTGCCAGATGGTTTCGAACCTCAAGGATTTGATTCCGGGCGCCAAGCATTGGCCGCGCTTTGTGCAGAACCTCTCCGAACGCTTCGAAGCCCGCTTCTGCAGCTTGAAGGTCGAAGACACTCCGGCAGTTCTCCTCAAGGGAATGGCCGGTTCCGTGCTCCCGATCGCCGTCGCTCACGGTGAAGGCCGCGCCGAATTCGCAAGCCGCGAAGCCGCCGAAGCCTGCCTCAAGACAGGCCTTGTTACGCTCCGCTATGTGGACGGCAACCACGAATACACCGAACGCTACCCGCTCAACCCGAACGGCTCTCCGTTCGCCATCAACGGCCTCTGCTCCGAAGACGGTCGCGCCATGGTGATGATGCCGCACCCGGAACGCGTGTTCCGCACCTGCCAGAACTCCTGGCACCCGGCGGACTGGGGCGAAGACGGCCCGTGGATGCAGCTCTTCCGCAACGGCCGAATCTTTGTGGCCGAAAAGGGCTAAGCGCAGAAAAGAACCTACGAAGGCCCTTTTCTTTCGCCTTCGACGACTCGTTAAGACGAGTCGCCTGCGACTTACGGTTTGTGGGCTAGGGTCGAATGCGGCCTGACTGCGGTCTGTTGACATAAAACTTGAAAAGGGTTGGTTTTTCCAGCCCTTTTCTTTTTACCACCGTCGACTCGTTAAGACGAGTCGCTTTCGGCCTAGAGGTGTGAGGGCACGACTTCGTCGCTTTGAGGCAAGTGATTAGTGGTTGTTTTTAATTATAAATTATGAGTTATGAATTACGAGAATGTGTAAGGCGGCGCAGCCGCGATTATAAATCTTGTAATTCGTACTTCATAATTCATAGTTGGTGAAAAGTCCTGTTTACTAAATATCCGCTTCCTGCAAAAACGCAGGGGCGGATTTTTAGAATGTGATTGTAAAATGTCATTTTTTGACGTGTGAAAAGTCTATATTTTTTATATAACTTGGAAAAAAGAGATGATTAATGGATGATTTTTTTGTAGACGAACGGGATGGTCTGGTCTATAGAACCGTAAGAATTGGTAAGCAAATTTGGTTTGCAGAAAATTTTCGTTATAAATGCGATGAATCTTATGCTTATGAAGACAATGAGGAAAATGTAAAAATGTATGGACGTCTTTATACTTGGGATACGGCGATGAAAATCGCACCAAAGGGGTGGCATTTGCCAAGTCTTGATGAATTTAAAGAACTGGAAGCGTTTGTGGAACAAAATTCTACACGTGGAGCTAGTGTTTCGTTGAAGTCTGTAATGGGGTGGAGTGAAAATTATGGTACAGATGCTTTTGGTTTTTCTGCATTGCCTGCTGGAAACAGAATTGAAAAAAATGACCATGCAGAACTTGGCGATTGGGGTAATTTTGGGGCATCGACGGAAGGTGTTGACGGGTGTGCTTATTCTTTGGAAATAGGTTTTAATGATGAGTGGATTGGTTGGTATGAAGATTTCGGCGGTCATTATAAGACAACAGTTTTTTTCTGTTCGTCTAATAAAGGATTGATTTTTGTAAAAAGGAGTCGCTGTCTAGCAGCAAATGAAAAAGCGAGTGCGACTTCAATTTAAACTGCCGCGAACCGCTAAAAATTTCCGAAACCACCGCCCGACACCAGCTAAACACCGAAAATACGCGACTTGGCTGGTGTCTCCGCCGCGTTTTTGTTGCCCCGAACCGCTAAAAATTGCCGAAACCTCTGCTTGGCACCAGCTAAACACCGAAAATACGTAATTTGGCTGGTGTCTTTGCTGCATTTGCATTGCTCCGAACTGCCGAAAATTGCCGAAACCTCCGCCCGACACCAGCTAAACACCGAAAATACGCGACTTGGCTGGTGTCTCCGCCGCGTTTGTGCCTATTTTCAGAGTTTTCTGCGCTATTGTTGCTAGAGGAATGCGCAATTTATCGTATCTTACGATAGTTGACTCTGTTTAGAATAATTTATCGAACTCACTTTCCACCAATTTTTGATTTTTTAGAGTTCCCCCTTTGTTTTAAGAACGAAATAAAATATATCTTTACAATGTTAAGTGCTGTTTTGAAACGGCTATAAAAGTTTATGGAGAAATTTGATATGAATTCGACATCCGTGAAACCCGGATTTTTTGTTCAGAATCGCTTTTTGTACAGTAAGGATAATGAAAAAGTTGTTTTGCGCGGAGTGAACCACATGTTCATTTGGACTGACCGCGAAGGAAAGACCGTCCCGGAAATCGCAAAGACTGGTGCAAACTGCGTGCGTATTGTTTGGAATACAAGAGGCCGCATTAGCGACCTGGACAACATCATCGGTTTGTGCATTGCAAACGGGATGATTCCTATTCCGGAAATTCACGATACAACAGGAAACTGGGATCGCCTGGCTGATGCCCTCGACTTTTGGCTGCGCGAAGAAACACTCCAGATGATTAATAATCATCAGGAGTATCTGATTATCAACGTGGGAAATGAGCCTGGTTCGCAGAAGCAGAACCCCGAGGATTTCTTTGACGTCTATAGCGTTATCGTAACAAAGATGCGCGCTGCGGGTATCCGCGTACCGATTATGATTGATGCGGACGAATGGGGCCAAAGCGAAAAGAACCTGTTCAAGGTCGGACCGAAGCTTTTGCGTGCAGACCCTGAGCACAACTTGATGTTTTCGCTCCACATGTGGTGGCCGAGTGACCGACACGATCCTGTAGCAACAGGATATTCAACAGTAAAAGACCGCATCAAGGGTGTTCTTGAAGAATCCGTCAAGCTGAAATTGCCGCTGGTCGTAGGCGAGTTTGCGCCTGTGGCTGCCGGTGGCGTTCGCGATATTCCATACGCCTTTATCATGTCAGAGGCAGAACGACTGAATATAGGCTGGCTTGCATGGAGCTGGGGGCCGGGAAACTTCGACAGTCCCGAAATGGACATGACTGTGCATGGCTCGTACAATACATTGGTTGGCTGGGGCAAGGAAATTGCCGTCGATAGTCCGCTCGGCATTCAAAATACAAGCATAATTCCGGCGTTTATCCAAAACAAGGACTATACCACAGGTTCTATCGGAACAGGCGCAAACCTGATTCAGAATGGCGATTTTTCAGCCGAAGACCCGCTGAGTGGCTGGACTACCGATTTCTGGGGTGGAAAGGCCGATGTTCGTGCTGAAAATGGCATTGTCCGCTTTGATATCAAGAAAAGCGGCAAGGTGTCCTGGAATCTGCAGTTCAAGCAGCGTCTCGGTTTGCGCAATGGCGTCACCTATGTGTTCAGCATGCGTGCCAAGGCCGACAAGCCGAGAACTTTGAATGTGAATATCAAGAAGGACGATGAAACTTATACGCCGTATGCAAACGGACGTATCCTGGACTTGAGCACCAGTTGGCAGAACTTCAGCTGGAAGTTCACGATGAAGGAAGAAACTGATATGGATGCCATCCTGATTTTCGACATGGGTGGCGTGCCTATATCCTGGTGTCTTGCGGATATTTCGCTTGTGCATGCGCGTAGTGTCGCTGATAGACTCAACCGCACGTTTCAGCGCAATGTGCAGAAAAATTCCGGCTACTTTAATGCTCCGAACGGCCCGTGGGAACTCCATCTTTACTCTTCAGAAGGAGAGCTTCTGGCGGTGATGGACAAAGGTAAGGGCGGTGAAGGTATGCGCCAATATCCGAAAATCGAAAAAAGCGGCATTATGGTCATCAAGGACTTGTCTTAGTATCATAAAACTGAATATGTGAAAATCAAAATGCGCGCAAACATTGGTTTGCGCATGTTTTGATTGACTTATTTTATCGGGTACCTGATGACGGTCTTCCGCTTTTCTACCGCAGTTTTGCGTGGATCGCTGAGGTAGATTTCATGGTGGAAGCGTTTGTCCGTAATGTCGATGGCGTAGCCGTTCTTCTCCGCAAATTCCTTCATCATGGCTATCGTCGCGGGTTCGTCATCGTAAGAGCCGAGATGCATACACTGCACGCTGAGTCCTTCCTCGTAAGTGAAGAATTCCGCCTTTGAAAAGTCCATCTTCTTTTTGCGAGTCGCCTCGGCGCGCGCCCACTCAAATTCCGCCTCGGTCACGAAATCCGGCAAACGGATAAGGCTAATCCAGCACATTGAATCTTTGTCGGCATAGTCAAAATCATCCACGGCCTTGCCGCCGATTTCCTGCCACCAGAAACCCTCCAGCGGCGGAATCACATAGTCGAAATACCCGTCGATGCAGTGGTCTCCCTTCTTGCTCATCTTGATTGTGTAGGCGATGCCATATAGAATCTGCATGGCGTCATTATATTCGCCTTGTTCATCGTTCGGATTTCCCTTGCCGCGAACCGCGACAAAGTTCATCTTCGGAACAGTAATGATTTCCGGCTTTACCGCCGGCATGTAGAATTCCTTGAATTCTTTTTTGAAATCGAATGGCATGATTCTCCGCTTTTTTTGATGTAAATATACACTATCCCGTAGGGGACGAGTCAAGGGAAGGCTTTTTTGCAATCGGGCGCATTGTTGGATGCTATTCCGCAGCCTTGAAGTTGTAAATCGGCTTGATGATATCGACTACGTTTACAGATTCTTGAACGACAGGCAAAATATCGTCCATGGACTTGTACGCCATGGGTGATTCGTCCAGAGTCCGTTCGCTTACGGATGTGGTGTAGATGCCGTTCATAGCCTGCTGAAATTCGCTCATGCTGAGTTTTGACCTGCACTGAGCTCGACTCAAGAGGCGGCCTGCTCCATGGGGCGCCGAGAAATTCCAGTCCGCGTTACCCTTGCCTTCTGCAAGAATGCTTCCGTCACGCATGTTGATGGGGATCAGCACGCGTTCCCCCTTGTGGGCAGCGATTGCTCCTTTTCGCAAAATGCGTTCCTCCGTATCGATGTAGTTGTGGATGGTATGAAAAGCGTCCAAAGCGGTGAGGCCCGTTTTGGCAAGGATGATTTCCGCCATTTTCTCGCGGCTGCGGCGGGCGAAATCTTGACAAATTGCCACATCGTGAAGATAACTGTTTAAGTATCGCCCCCACAGGTAGCAGAGATCGTATGGCATAGTTCCCGGAGCATTGTGAAAATGCATTTTTTTGAGCGCCTCGCTGATTTCCGAGCGTCGCCCTGCCGCCTTGTATTCCGCAATTAAAGCGTCTCGACGCACAAGGTAATCGTCCTTGCCTCGGTCAAGATCAATGGCCAACTGCTGGTAAAGTTCCGCCACCTGCTTGCCGAGATTTCTGCTCCCAGAGTGAATTACGAGGTACTTGTACCCGTCGCTGGACTCGTCCACTTCTATAAAGTGATTGCCTCCGCCAAGTGTTCCTAGGCTTCGACCCAGTCGCGTAGAATCCTTCAGTTCGCGGTAGCATTCCAGCGCCGTCAAGTCAAATTTTTCCTGACGACCGTCCCACACGTCGCGACCGTGGGGAATGTAATAGGCTGCTTCGTCTAGGCGTTTGAAGTCGATATCCACATTACCAAGCTTTACCGTATACATGCCGCAGCCGATATCGACTCCAACCACGTTAGGAACAGCCTTGTCAACAATCGTCATGGTGGTTCCAATTGTGCAGCCCTTACCCGGATGAACATCGGGCATGATACGAATCTTTGATCCTTCTGTAAAAGGGTAATCGCACATGCGACGAATCTGCTCAATGGCTTCGTCTTCGATGACTTTTGCAAAACTGATTGCCGTATTGAATTTTCCGACAATTTCTAAGGATTCAATAGCCGTAAAAACCTCCGTTTTCTGTTCCTGGCATCCTCTAGCGAAAAAACTGCAAATGCAGTGCTGAAGAACGTCTATCCAAAAAGATAGTTTAAATAAATGTCATAAAATGACATTTTGTAATGTTGAAAAAAATACTACAATTGTAGCGGAATTTTGAAAAAAATACGCCTACAGCGCCTTGATTTCCTCGGGGGAGAGACCTGTAGATTCCACGATAACATCAATTGCGACACCGCGATCACGGAAGGCCCTGGCGAGTTCCTTGTTTTTGGAATCGGCTCCTTCAGCACGACCTTCAACACGTCCTTCAGCACGGCCTTCTGCAACGCCTTTCTCGTAGCGAATGTTGAGTTCCTGTTCAAGCGTCATGTAAGCCTTCCTTGTTGCTGGGTCCTGACGGAAATCTTCGAGAGGTTCCGCCTACAGCGCCTTGATTTCCTCGGGGGAGAGACCTGTTTGCTTAGCGATGATCTCAAGTGAAACTCCCGCATCGCGGAAGGCCCTGGCAAGTTCCTTGTTTTTGGAATCGGCTCCTTCAGCACGACCTTCAACACGTCCTTCTGCACGGCCTTCAGCAACGCCTTTCTCGTAGCGGATGTTGAGTTCCTGTTCAAGTGTCATGTAAGCCTTCCTTGTTGCTGGGTCCTGGCGATACCATTGCACGAGATTGTGGATCCGCTTCATCTTTTCGGATTCGCACGTCTTCGTGGCGAAATACCGCATGTATTCGCGGGTGGATTCGTCCTCCACCTCGCCG
>JAZLIJ010000291.1:0-33226 GCA_045617325.1 Fibrobacter sp. | reverse complement strand
TCTAGCCCCTCATTCACAGATTTAACGCCGCATCCCGAATACATCTCGCATCAGAGTAAAACTGCGCGAAGCGCCAAACTTCACCCTAACCACCAACCACTAACCACTGCTTACTTTCACCCGCTTTTTACCGCTGCAACTCTCTGACAAATGCTTCGAATCGGTCGCAGGCCTTGGCCAAATTTTCGTCGCTTGCCGCATAGGAGAATCGCACGCAGCTGTCGTCGCCGAAGGCGGCGCCTGGCACGATGGCGAGACCTTTCTGCGTAAGGAGACTCTGGCAGAATTCGATGGAATTGTGGATGATGTTTCCATCCTGTGTCTTTTGTCCGTAATAGTCGCTCACCGGTGCAAACAGGTAGAAGGCGCCCTGGGGCGGCTTCGGTGCTGTTGCGAGAACGGCGGAAGTACGCTGCAGCATGTATTCGCGGCGCTTGCGGAATGCGGCCTGCATCGCGTTCACATTGGACTTGTCCATGGCGAGGGCGCCAAGGGCCGCATACTGCGCCACGTTGCTCGGATGGTGTGTCGCCTGCCCCTGAATTTTACCAACGACTTTCGCAATCGGAGCGGGTGCTGCCAAGTAGCCGATTCTCCAGCCGGTCATGCAGTGCGACTTTGAAAAACCGTTTATGACAATGGTGCGTTCGGGCATTCCGTCGAATGCGGCGGCGCTTGTAAATTCAGTATCGTAGACAAAGTATTCGTAGACCTCGTCCGAGATGCAGTAGATGTCCTGCCGCACGATTTCTGCCGCAATTTGCCCAAGTTCGTCCTTGCTGTAGACAGCGCCTGTCGGGTTACACGGGTTATTGAGGATAATCGCCTTGGTGCGTGGAGTGCATGCCTTGCGCAAGTCCTCGGCGGTAATCTTGAAGTCGCTTTCAATGCCCGCTTGCACAAAGACGGGCGTTCCGCCAAGCCACTTGACTAACTCCGGGTAAGTCACCCAGTAAGGAGCCGGAATGATGACTTCGTCACCAGGGAAGACGATTGCCGCCAACGCGTTGAAAACGGCATGCTTTGCACCGCTTGTCATGATGATTTGGCTCGGGTCGTAGTGCAGCCCGTTTTCGACTTCGAGCTTTTGCGCAACCGCCTTGCGCACATCGAAAATGCCGACTGGGGCTGTGTATCGCGTCTTTCCTTCGTTAATCGCTTGGATGGCTGCGTCCCTGATTTGCTGCGGTGTGCCGAAATCCGGTTCGCCCGCGCCGAGGCTCACGACGTCTTTTCCGTCGGCAATCATCTGCTTTGCGGTGGTGTCAATCGCGACTGTGAGTGATGCCGCGATATTCAAGGATCTTTCTGCTAAGTCTTTCATTCTAAGTCCATTCAGCTTTGAACGCTTTTGGAGTGCATTTCTTTTGTCGCTTTGAAATTTAAAAAAAAAAAAGACGCCTTTGGCGTCCGCTGTTGCGACTCAGATATAGAAAAATGCAAGCATTTTTCTGCACCTTTCATCTTGCAAGCTTTTGACGAGCAGGTGAAGTGGATTTATCAATTTTATGAAAATTGAATTTTTAGAGGTGGCCTTAAGTGATCAAAAGTTTATTTTGGCTGTCAGCGGATTTTTATTGATCACCGCTTTGAGCAGCTTATCACCATCAACGGAATATGATTTGTATTCACTTACCCCGGCAAAATCCATCATGATTATACCTATTCTACCAGATGACATATCAATCCAATCTGCGGTTTGTCCATTAACATTCTGTGCATTTTCACCATAATTCGGAGCATTGAATGGGCCTGGCATATATCCTGAAACATGGTTGATACTCCAAATATCTGGCTCAACATTTTCGGAAAATTCAAGCAACAAATTTCTGATTGCACTTAGTTTTTCTTCCTTACTGTCTGGATTATAGGCATCCTGCACCCAAAGCCTTCCGTTCCCAATAGTAGCCAATTTTTGTTTTTCAATGTCCATTCCCGAATACCACCCTTTGATATAGGCTCCTATAGGACCGTTCTGATATTCGCTGCGAGAAAGAAATAAAATACGACCACGAAGTTGTGCAACTGTAATCCGAGCGTCAAATTCACGTAAAACGCTGCTATCCGGCAAGCTAGAAAGATATTCATATATCCTACGCCCCCAATTTGCATTATTGCTGTCTCCCTCCTCCTCGTGGCGGATGATGATGATTGCAAATTCAGAAGGGTTTTGAGCTATTCGATCTAGAATTGATTCTACAGCATCAGGAAAAGACGTTCCCGTATCGAAAGAACCATGGAATATCTTCAATTGATTGTTTACAAGGGCTGGTCTGAGATCGAAAGCTCGTACGCCACCGTCAAATAGATTTGCTATAGACATTGCCTGTGTTTTCGCAAAGTCGCTTATGAGAACCTGGTTCATTGAATATGTCGCGGCATCGTGAGCCCCCGGAATGGACAATGAACATACAAGAGTATTGTCAGGTATTGAAGCCAACCATGATGAGGAATCGACAACCTCTTCACCTGCAGATATTTTTTCGCAAGCATGCATCAAGACTATAACATATCCGATAAACAACAAAACTAGGAATCTTTTATAAAAAAAATTCATATTGTCCTTTTGGAGAATCTCTAAAAATTGCTTTAGTAAAAATAACTCATAATTTTCAGTCCAGGAGCCGGTGGCGATAGTATTTCTCCGATATCCTTTATTTTTTTGGTACCCTTAATCAGGGAAATCTGCTTTTATCAAGAAATGCAAAACGTTCACCTTCACTGACAAGGCAAAAAATGGTGCAAAACATTTTTTTATTGGAACGAAAATAAAATCTGTTTTTTCTGAAAAAAATTTTTTACGCAAGAATTTGTTTTGAGGTGTAATGTTATGAAGATTTTTACGAAAAAATATATGAAATCCTGAAAATGAAAGTAATCAAAGAAGAAGTCTGTGCTCGTTTGTTATCGGATAGTGGGTTTAGTTCGAAAAACTAGTTGTTCATGAAATGGGATGACTGCGTTGATTGTGGTAACAATGGTTAATACACTATTTTCACTTTAACATTTGTTTAAAACGAAGTATTCTTGTATAAGGTCTCGCTGAATAAGCAAATATCCTGTTCAGCTTTTTATATATTGTTGTTCTAAAAAATTCCCTTAATGTTTGGGTCGCATTGAATTTTAAAGGAAATGTTATGGCACCTTTTGTTTTTGAAGTCGCAGGAATTCGGTTCTCTATAAATTTTGCCGAAGAGACTTTTGGCGAAAACATTAAATCCCTGCTAGATAATTATGAGCCTTTTTTGATTTCTCAGGAAAACAGTGAAGTCTTTTTCAAAGTAAATGTCTTTGAAAATCGAGAACCTGTAGAGTATGTTCGCAAAACAGCTCAAGAGGAAGAGGGGCAAGAAATTATTTGCGGCTTGACTAAAGATGGAAGATGGGCTTTTGATTTCCTGTTGCTCGGTGTGAATGTAGGTCTGCTTGTCGCTTCATCGGACTATCGTTCGGCAGAACTTTTCCTGACAGGAAAATCAAGAAAATTTGCAGTCAACAATGCATTGATGGTCATGTACGCCCTTGCTACGGCGTCAGAAAAGGTGGCGCTTTTCCATGCCGCTGTTATCGGTTACGAGGGGCGCGGCTACATGTTTCTTGGTGTAAGTGGCACGGGCAAGAGTACGCATGCTTCTCTTTGGCTGCGTCATATTGCGGGGACTGAACTCCTGAATGACGATAATCCAGTGGTACGGCTTGAAAATGGCCAGCCTTTTGTTTACGGTTCCCCCTGGAGCGGAAAAACGCCTTGCTACAAGAACAAAAAATTGCCGTTGGGAGGCATCGTGCAGCTGAGCCAGGCTCCGCATAACAAAATTTATCCGATTGGCGGCGTAGAAGCGTATGTCGCCGTGATGACCAGCATTTCTGGAATGCGCTGGGATCGCAAGCAGGCGGATGGGTTGCACCATACCGAAAATGAGCTCGCTCGTTGGGGCAGACTTTGGCATTTGGAATGTCTCCCGGATGAGGCTGCTGCCGTTTTGTGCTGCAATACGGTGAAGGTTGCGAATGCGTAATTTTCCGCTCGATGACGATGCGATTCTCGCCGAAGCCATCCGCATGGTTGAGGATGGCGTGAGCGTGACTTTTCCGGTGAATGGTCGAAGCATGCTTCCCTTTATCATCGGTGGTCGCGAAAGCGTCGTCCTTGAGCAGTTTTCGTCACTTGCCGTTGGTGACATTGTCCTTGCGTTTGTCAATGGAAACCATTACGTGATTCACCGCATTGAAAAGATCAATGGGGACAAGGTGAAAGTCATGGGTGATGGAAATCTGGTTTATGGTGAATATTGCCGCATGGAGAATGTCAAGGCAAAAGTGACTTATGTCATTGATTCCAAGGGAGACCGTCACAGTGTTGATTCCACGTGGCGTAAAAAGGCAGCCAGATTATGGGTGAAGCTCCGCCCGATAAGAAAATGGCTGCTACGTTTTTATAAACTTTATTACAAACTTTTTTATAGGATGTAGAATTATGAAAATCAAGAATGGATTTGTACTTCGCGATGTCTGCGGTGAACAGGTGATTATGGGCGAGGGCATTGGGGCCTTGAATTTTGGTCGTTTGCTCTGCTTGAACGAAACTGCTGCCTGGCTGTGGAACAAGGCTCTGGAACAGGGCGTTTTTTCTGTAGAAAGCCTCGCGAACGCCTTGTGTGAGGAATACGAAGTCTCCAAGGAACAGGCCATGAAGGATGTAGCGAGCATCGTATCCGAATGGCAGGGTGTGAAAGTCGTAGAAGCGTAGAATGAAATACGTAGCTTGGCTTTGGCGAAACTTACGTGGATTCCGGCGTAATATCTGTGTGCGTGTCGTATGTGGTTCGCTCCAGGTGGCGCTTGGGCTTCTGATGGTTTGGCTGAGCAAGCGGTTTATAGACGAGACGATTCGCACGGGGAGTTCCTCCGATGTCGTTTCCATGGTAGCGCTGCTTGCGTTGACCGTTGTCGGCGGCATCGTGATTCGGCAGTTGTATTTTTATCTGTCCGCTTCAGCGAACATTGTCAAGACGAACCAGTTGCGGCTGGAAATTTTTAGCGGGCTTTTCTCTAGGCAGCTTTTCAGCGACAGAGACTTGCATTCGGGGGATGTTTCCTCGAGGCTTTCGAAGGATATTGATGCCATCGGGGATGTGACAATGGTGACTATCCCGCAGATGATTGTGACTGCGATTCAGCTTACAGCGTCTTTTTCGCTGATGCGCTTCTTTGATGCGCGGCTTGCCTGGGCGCTTGTGCTTTTTACGCCTGTAGCGATTATCCTCGGGAAGCTCGTGTCGCGCAAGTTGCGTCAGATGACTCTTGAAATTCGCGAAGGGGAAAGCCGAATCCAGATGCACGTACAAGAGGCCGTAGAACATAATGCAGTACTGCGTTCCCTCGGAAGCGAGCTCTGGGTCACGGGTCGGCTCGATTCTTTCCAGCGCAAGTTAAAGGGAACCGTGCTGAAGCGCACTCGCTTTACCATGGTGACGCGTTTCATGCTAAGCTGCGGCTTTGGACTCGGCTACTTGATGGCTTTTGTTTGGGGAGGAATCGGACTCCGAAATGGTACAATCACCTTTGGCGTGATGACCTCGTTCCTGCAACTGGTAGGGATGATTCAGAGTCCGATTCTATCGCTTTTGAACATGATTCCGCAAGTGATTCATGCGACGGCAAGCATTGACCGTCTTGAGGAATTGCGCTGCGCCTCTGAAACTGCGGACTTGTCTACGGGACCGCTTGTGGAAAATGCGGGTGTCCGCGTCGAGAACGTCTCGTTCCGCTACGCCGATGAGGACCGCCAAATTCTGGATGGCTTCAGCCACGATTTTAAGCCGGGGACGAAGACCGCCTTGATGGGCGAAACGGGGGCCGGAAAGACGACTCTGTTCAGGCTGATGCTTGGATTTGCGAAGGCGAACAGCGGCGCTTTGCGAATTTATTCGGGCCCTGATGTGAATTTATCTATACTTCCGGTGGATGAGCATACGCGTAATAATTTTGTCTTTGTACCGCAGGGAAACACCTTGATGAGCGGGAGCATTCGCTACAACTTGCAACTTGCGAAGCCCGATGTGACCGAAGATGAAATGCGGCACGTGTTGCATTCTGCTTGCGCCGACTTTGTCTACGATTTGCCGAACGGGATTGACACTGAACTGGGCGAAAGAGGAAAGGGGTTGAGCGAAGGGCAGGCACAACGTATCGCCATCGCTCGCGGACTTCTGCGGAACGGCTCCATCTTTTTACTCGATGAAATCAGTTCCGCCCTTGATGAAGATACCGAACGTGAACTTTTCCGCCGTCTATTCGAATCCTATTCGCAGAAGACGATGATTCTCATAACGCACCGAGTTGCCGCCTGCGCTCTATGCGATGAAATCGTGAGAATCTAGGAAAAGTCGCGAATGCGAGAAGCGCTTCGCTTGTGGTTAGAGCAGTCTCCCACCTCGTCACCCTTGACCAGATCGAGGGGCTTGCAGTTTATTGACTCTAGAGAAGCACATCGCATTTTACCACTCCATCATGAATTCTATCACTTCACTTCGTTACGTTCCTAGATGACGTTCTAGGCTAAGTCGTGCAGTGGCTTTTCTCTTATGCGTACGCAAGCGATTGAATCCAAAAGAGGCAATTTTGATTTCAATGACACGTTGATAAAATAGAATAGAAAGAAAACGTTTTTGCAAAAGCCCTTTTATAGGGTCTTTTTTTTATAAAGTCAAAGTGAAAATTCTATAAAATGATTATTTTAAAGGAGGAAAAAAAGGGGCGAGGTGTCCCCAGTTGATTGAGGCTTGAAGAAAATGGAAAAAAATTTGGAAACGGAAGAAATTCCGTCGATTGTTTCGGGAAAACTTGTTTCCGATGCGGATTGTGTGTGCGATGTTCCTGAAATCAGTGCTCAGAGTGTTGCTTACCAAAGCAAGGTTGAGACGAGAATGGTAAGCAAGAGTTTTGATTTGCAAAGCTCAAACTTAATGAAAGTGGTGGCAGCGCTCCTTTCAGAGCAGTTCGTGCTCTTGGACAAAAACCGAGTGTCGTTCCTGTATTGCAAATCGATTGACATTTTTTTGCTGAATCCATGCAACGGCGGATTGCAGCGGACCGACAATGCGCAGTGTTTTGTTCCTCGTGGAATGGAAGGCTACGAATGGAACAATCCGCCGAAGGCTCTTTTTGAGTCGAAGCTTTTCCCCTTCGCAGAAATTCGCAGGTTCCTGAGTCTTTACGGTTTCGTAGACGAGTCGATGATGAATACCGACCGCTACTTCTGGGGCAATCCGCGTAGCCTTTACAATATTTTGGACAACAACCGTTCCTGGAACAACAGCTCCAACCCGAATACGTATTCGTGGCCGACATTTACGCTCAAGTGGAACCGCGATTCTGTTGAAAACTGGCTGCTTCTTTTATTCGAAAACGGCATCAACCTCAGCTGCATCGAGGATGAAAATCTCCGCAACTCGTTCCTCCTGAAGTACCGCGAACAGGGAATCACTTCGAAGATTGTCAAGGCAGCCCTCGAAGAATACCACATGCTGCAGCGCCTTTTTGCTACATTCAAATTCGACTTTACATCGTCGGATGTGTGGCAGCAGGTCAACGAAAAACTTGTGCAGCAGGATTTGCTTGAATGCGATAAAATCCGCGCCGACATTGAACCGTACGATGAAAAGACGCTTGTCGATCCGAACCGCGGCCATTGGGAACTCTGGAATTCCAAGGACTTGTACAAGACGCTGATGGCGCGCAACCCGTGTCAAGATGTTCGCGAAAATGGTGTCGTCGGTATCGACTTTGGCACAAAAAGTACTGTTGTCGTTTACCAGTCCGGCGACGAACGTATTATCCCGATGCGTGTCGGTACAGGCGATTTGAAGAAGGCTGTTTCAAGGGAACAGTTTGAAAATCCGACAGTCATCGAACTTATTTCGTATGACGATTTTAGAATCGCCTATGCAAGGGGATGGCGTCCGAATACACGCTGGTGCGATTTGAAGGTTTCGCATCAGGCGAATGTTGATTTTTACAACAGCGTCACAGATGGTTCCTATGCTGCATTCTTCTCGGATTTGAAGCAGTGGGCCGGTTCAACTTCTAAAAAGCGCAAGTACAATTTGCGAGACAAGGGTGGAAGGCTTGTGCGTCTCGCATCCTATGCGGACCTGCTCGACGGCGATTTTGACCCGATTGAAATTTATGCGTACTACCTAGGCCTTTACATCAACAACATGCGTAACGGCATTTTCCTCGAATACTACATGTCGTTCCCGGTGGCTTTCGAGCAAGATGTGAAGGAACGCATCGTCAAGAGTTTTGAACGCGGCCTCAAGAAATCACTCCCTGCAGCTGTCGTTGAAAACGAGGAATTGATGAGCCGCTTCCATGTGAACGGAAATACCGATGAACCGGTGGCCTACGCTGTGTGCGCTATGCAGGAATACGGATTCCTTCCGACGGAATCGAAGATGTTCCATTACGGAGTCTTCGACTTTGGCGGCGGCACGACTGATTTTGACTTTGGCGAATGGAGTCTTCCGCAAAAACGCAAGTACGATTTCAAGATTACACATTTCGGCGCACAGGGTGATCCGACGCTTGGCGGTGAACGTCTCTTGGAATACCTTTCCTTTGAAATTTTCAAGAAGAATGCTGACCTGCTTCTTGAAAAGGGGATTACCTTCTCGCTTCCGCCGCATTGCAGGGAATTTCCAGGCTCCGAAATGTTGATTTCGAATTCCTGTGAAGCGGGCTTTAACACGAAGCGGTTGATGATGGCGCTCCGTCCGATTTGGGAAGGAAGGGAAACCGAAGAGAACGCAAAGGTTCTCGACGAATCCTCAAAGGTCTTGATTTTGCTTTTGCGCAGCGATGGAAAAGTCGAAGCCGACGTGGAGTTGAACGTAACCCGCGAAATGGTGATGAACATTCTCCGCGACCGCATCGCCTCTGGCATTCGCCAGTTCTTCATCGCCTTCGAATCCGCATTCAAGGACCGCACGGAAGGCGTCGACAAGATTTACATCCTGCTCGCCGGAAATTCCTCCAAGTCGCCGTTGATTACGGAACTCTTCAACGCAAAGATTCTCGAATACGAAGAAAAGAACAACAAGAAGGGATTCTTCGAATTGCTCCCGCCGATTGGCTCCGAGGAATTTTACGAGGCGAAAAAGCAAATTTGCCCGAATTACTCCAGGGAAGAGGACGACCGTCTCGAAATGGAACGTCCCACCGGCAAAACGGGCGTCGCCTTTGGCCTTATCCAAGCTCGCAAGGGTGGCAGAATTGAAGTAGAAAACCAGAACATCGTCAATGGCGAAATTCCGTTCAAGTATTTCGTCGGTTCGCAGGTGCGCGGCGTCTTCAAGAACGTCATCGCGGATGTCAATGCGACAAAGAACATGGGCCGCATGGATGTAGGAACCTGGTACGAGTTCACCGATGTCGAAAAAGGCGATACCGTCGTCGAAGTATTCTTTACGGGTCTCCCCGAAGCGACGTGGAATTCTATGCCGATTTCAAAGACGCAGAAAGTCCGCTGCATTTTCCCGGAAGTCGCCGAGGATGCGCTCTTCTTTGTGCGCGCCGTCGACCCGCATTCCATCGAGTACGCCGTAGCAAAATCAAGCGGCGAACTTGAGCACGCGCACGCCTTCAAAATTTCGCTGGAAGATTAAAGAAATCATGCATGAAAATTGAGCCACCTCAATATGAGGTGGCTTTTTGCTATGTGTTGTAATTGAGTTTATTGTCCAACACATTGCGCAAACGTTTCAGCCAAAGCATAGTGCAAGCTCTTGAATCGTCTGCTTTTTTATGCGTGCGTATGCGCTGTGCAATTCAACATTCTTGCCAAGTTATCCTTGAGCGAAGCTGCATGTAACACTTAATTCTACAGCTAGCCACTTTGCCTCGTGGAATTTCGCTCCGGACACCAGCCAAACACCCCAAAATGCGACTTTGGCTGGTGAATTTGCAAACATAAGCGTCTTTAACCCGTGGAATTTCGCTCCAAGAACCAGCCAAACACCCCAAAATGCGACTTTGGCTGGTGAATTTGCAAACATAAGCGTCTTTAACCCGCGGAATTTCGCTCCGGACACCAGCCAAACACCCCAAAATGCGACTTTGGCTGGTGAATTTGCAAACATAAGCGTATTTAACCCGCAGAATTTCGCTCCGGACACCAGCCAAGCACCCCAAAATGCGACTTTGGCTGGTGAATTTGCATACTTTTGTATCACGCAACGCTTAATTCGCAATTTTATGACAGGACAATGCGCTTGTGTTTAATTCAAGCATTATCGAGGCAAAGCCTCTATTGTAAAGATTTAAATTTTCTGGAGCGCACGTCTCTAAATTTGGTTCCTCAGTCACATGTTTTTTATCCATTCCCTCTAAAAACATTCTAGATTATGAATGTACGGCGCTGGTTTGGTGGGTGCCGACATTTTGGGCTTTGCCCATGGGAATGTTTTGGTATGAATTATCCTATTTCAAAATTTATTGCTGCCTTGACTTTTTTCGCTGCCGTCGAGACTTTTGCGGAGACTGCCGCTGACCAATGCAAACCGATTGGCTGGGCGACGCGCTCGGGGCGCACCAGTACGGAATTCAATGTGACGGGTGGCGGCAACGTGACGCCGATTGTCGTGAAGACTTTTGAAGATTTGCAGAAGTATGCGAAGGATTCCTCGCCGCGTGTTATCTACATCGACGGCACTCTTGGAAACGGCTGGAAGGGCCGCGAGGGCGATCGCCTGAATATCACAGGTTCCAACAAGACGATTATCGGCATGAAACCGGGCACGGTCTTGAAGGCCCCGATTCACATCACGAAGGCATCGAACATTATCCTCCGCAACATCGTCATCAACGGTCCTGGCAGTAACGCCGACCAGGCGTGGGACAATCTCACCATAGAAACTGATGGCACGAAGAATATCTGGGTTGACCACTGCGAATTCTGGGATGGCCAGGATGGCAATGCCGATGTGGTGAAGGGTGCAGATAACGTAACATTTACCTGGTGCATCTTTGGCTACAAGAAGAATAGTGCGCATAATCTTTCGAACCTCATCGGCAGTTCTGACGATGAACCGGTGAGTGTCGGCAAACTGAATGTGACCTACATGTTCAACTGGTGGCAGGCCGCAGCACAGCGCAAACCGCGTTGCCGTTACGGACAAGTTCATGTGGTGAACAACCTGATTACAGGAAATTCGAGCCTGACTGCTGGTACCGATGTGCTTGGCGTAGCACCCGGGCACCAATGCGTTATCCGTGCGGAACGCAACCATTTTATCAACGAACGTGAACCCTTCTACTTGGGACTTGATAAAAAGGGAACTGTCGAGGCGATTGATAATAAATTTACAAATTGCTCCGGCAACCAGTTCGGCAACGGCTCCTCCTTTACGCCACCGTATGAATACACAAGTTTTATGCTGAATGTAAACGATGTCGAAGCGGTTATCAAGGCGAATGCCGGCGCGACCCTTGCGAATCCGACGGTTTGCGATGCGAACTACAAGGAACCGGATCCGCCGACACCTGACAAAAAGTATCAGGCTGATAAAGGTTCTGCGACAGATTGCTTCATCGAAACGACAAACGACGGTTTCCATGGGGATGCCTATGTGAACTTCGACAAGGGCGGCTCCGTGGTGGTGCCTGTGACTGTCGATGTCGCCGGTGAATACAAGTTCGAAGTGGATTTTGCGAATGGTTCCGGTGAAGTTCGCAGCCTCGTGGTGAGTGCGGGTGATGCGAACGAGACAATCGAATTCAAGGCGACAACCGCCTGGGGCGTCTGGGAAACGCAGACGTTCTCGCTGAATTTGGCTGCGGGCGAAAATGCGGTCAAGTTTGCGACTTTGGCGGGGAAGGACGGTCCGAATATTGACCAGTTCGACGTGACGCTTGTGAAGGCCGCTGAAATTCCCGCGGACACATCGAAGAAAGATACGGTTCCTGATACAACGCGAACCATTTTGCCATTGTATTTGACTCTGTCGCAGAATGTTTACCGTGTGGAAGTTTTCAATACAAGGGGAGAACTTGTTCGCAGTGCAGCGAATGTGGCGCCTGCCGATTTGCAGAACAAGGAACGTCTTGGTCGCGGCCTTGCCTCGGGAATCTACTTGATGAATGCAACTTCTCGCAGCGAAAAACGCAAGCAGTTCTTTGTCGTCAAGTAAGCTTTTTTGCCGAATGAATATGCGACTTTGAATTGCGTCTTTGAATTGCGTCTTTGAATTGACGCTAGGAAAGGCTTGTCGCGGATGCGGCGGCCTTTTTCGCATTTGGCTTTTTTATATTTAGCATCGCTTATGAGTTTTACCACCGAGATGTTGTTTGATCCGATTCGCAAGAAGGATGTGCCTGCGACTCCCGAGGAGCATGTGCGGCAGGCGACAATTCGCTACTTGCTCGATACGGTGAAGGTGCCGGAGCATTTGATTGCGGTGGAATTTCCGCTTTCGGCGGTGAATTCTAATACGGCGGATCGCGTCGATATTCTGGTGCACAACTTTCGCGAAGGGGCGCCGCTCGATAAGCCATGGCTGTTGGTGGAGTGCAAGGCGCCTCATGAATATACGTGGCCTGTTTTGCAGCAGCAGCTGAACAAGTATCTGAAAATTTTGACGCCGAATTATGTGATGCTTGCGCTTGGCGATGCCGTGCGCTTCTTTGCGCTTGATGCTGCTACCAGGCGGTTCGTGAAAATTGCTTCGCTGCCCGAATTTACTTGATGCAGTGGCCGCCGCGACTGGCGCGGTTTAAAGCTACTACAGCGGTTTACCGCGACTACAGCAGTTTAAATCGACAATCGCAGTTTAAAGCTACCGTAGCGGTTTATCTCCGCGACATCCGCGGCAGTTTAACGAAACTATGGCCGTTTAAAGAAACTACAGCGGTTTACCGCGGCTGTTGCGACCGGCGCAGTTTAAAGATGCAGTCGCGTGCGCTGTTTAAAGATGCAGTCGCGTGCGCTGTTTAAATCGGCGGTAACAGTTTACCGAGGCTTTCTCAATTACTGCACCACCGACGATATTTCCCCGTCGTGGAATCTCGTCGTGATGCAATCGCCGCTCTGCACCTGGCTCTTGTTGCGGATGAATTTCCCGTTTGCATCGAGCGTGAGCGAGTAGCCTTTGGCAAGCGTTGTCTTGGGGTCCGCATTCTTCACCTTTTCGCTGAAAAGTTCGAACTTCGACTTCGCGAGATCCAAAATTTTTCTCGTCCCTTGGCGAAGCCCTTCCTTGTTGCGTTCAAGCCTCTCGTTTTCCGCCTTCATGATGTAGGCAAAATCCTTCTTGATGCCAGCCGCGATGAGCGCCTGCTTCGTCTTTTCGCCCATGATGCGCTCGGTGACTTTCTGCTGCAATTCGCTTCCCATCGAGACGAGCGCCTTGTTCTCCTCGTTCAGAATGCCCCGTGCGCCTTCGGCAATCGCCGCCGCGGTCGTTGTCATCTCGATCCATTTTTCTTGGACGCGCTCGACAATGCGTTTTGCGCAATCCGTTGGCGTGATGCAGGCGAGGTACGCCACCTCGTCCAAAAGACAATGGTCAATTTCGTGCCCAATTCCCGTGAACACCGGAATCGGGAAGTTCGCGACTGCACGGCACAGCGCCTCGCTGTCGAAAAAATTCAAGTCCGTCTTCGCGCCGCCCCCGCGCACGATGCACACGATGTCAAGTTCCGCGTCCGCCTTGAACTGCTCCAGCGCCGCAATGACGCTAGCCTCTGTTTCGTTCCCCTGCATCCGCGCGTAAATCGTCGTGACGTGGAATGCGAACGGGGACGCTTCAAGCCGCGTCGTGAAATCCTGGTAGGCAGCCGTGTTTTCGCCCGTGATAAGCCCGATGCGGAGCGGCACCTCGGCAAGTTCAAGTTGCTTGTTTTTCTCGAGAAGCCCTTCCATAGCGAGCCGCTTGAGAATCGCGCTGCGGGTGAGGGCGAGTTCCCCAATCGTGTAGACCGGGTCAATGTCCAGAATCTGCGCCTGCAATTTGCCGTAGGGAATGTAGAGCTCCGCCCTCACAAGAAAGTTTACCTTGAGGTCCTGCTTGAGCGTAAACGGCTTGTCAAGACTCGAAATTTTCGCCAAAATGGCTTCAAACTTGCCTGTGTAGCAGTAAAGCGCAAGCGTCGCCTTCGGCTTTACGTCATCCTCGCCGAAATCCGCGATGCTCAGGTAAACCCCCGACGCCTTTACGGAAATTTGCGAAATCACGCCATGAACCCAGACGGACGGGGTGTCCTCGACTCGATTTTTGAGCGAGCGCATGTACTGTGTTACCGAATAGGTGCGGATTTCTGGTTCCATTTGTGGTTCGTAAATTAAATGTTGCGAAAAACGTTTTCTTTTGGGCTAAATAATAGCTAAATTCAACATGGTTTGTTCTACTATTTAAGGAGATTTTCATGAAGGCTAAAAACCTTGCTCTTGGAGCAGCTTTAGTCGCCCTATGCAGCTGCGCTAGCAATCAGCCCGCCATCGAACGTTCTTTCGGTGAAGCTGAAGGTGCCAAAAACATAATTGCAGGTGTGGATGCCGATGCCAAGGTACTTTCCGCAGCCGATGCCAAGCTTGATTCTGCCAAGGCTTTGAAAGAGGCCGGGGCAGAAGCTGAAGCTATCAGCGTAGCCCGTCAGAGTGCCTTGGAATATCGTTTGGCAGTCGCCGTTGCCGAACGCGATTCCTTGAAAAAGAGCGATGAACGTCTTGAAGCGGACTTGAAGGCTGATGAAAAGCGCAAGGCTCAATATCAGGAAATTCTTAACAAGGAAGGCCGATAATGAAAATCAAATCCGTGATGCTCCTTAGTTCCCTGGCTTTTGCTTTTGCACAAGCTCAGGAAGAACCGGTTTCTGCTGATGCTGTACAAAAGGTCCTTGTTGAAAAGTGCAAGACCAGCTTAAGCTTCCTTGAAAAATCTATTCCTTCAAACGCTGTTGCCGCAAAGGCCACATTGGCTGAAGCTATGGGTACATCCCGTGAACTGGATTTTGTTTTTTCGAACGATCCTTTTTCTCCGGATGTGGCTACGCTTGCAAAAACCTGCGATATTTACGTGAACTTGGTGCAGATGCAAGCCGAATCCCAGTCGCTTCGCAATCATATTGATGCAAACTGGGAAAAGCGTATCGCTACTGCTCGCGCCATTGAAGGCATTCAGGAAAAGATTAACCAGGCTCGTAGCGGCCAGGTAAGCAACTTGCAGGAAAACTTCAGCGCCCAGAAAGCCGCGATGGATGACTTGCAGAGAGCCCTTGACGAAGAACGCGCCAAGGCCGAACAACGTCAGAAGGATGCCATGAACAAGTTGAACGCCTTGCAATCTCAAATGATTCAGGTGACAAAGGACGCTCGTGGCATTATCCTTTCGATGAGCGACATCTTGTTTGATGTGGGTAAGGCTTCCTTGATGAACGATTTGAAGACAAGCCTTGCTAAGGTCGCCGGTATTCTTTCCGTGTACCAGCAGTTCAAGGTCTCTATCGAAGGTCATACCGACAACACCGGTTCCGAAGAATTCAATATGAAGCTTTCTGAACAGCGAGCAACGAATGTGATGAACTACCTTGTGGAACAGGGCATCAAGGCAGACCGTTTGACCGCCAAGGGCTACGGCATGACCATGCCTGTTGCTGACAACAGCACCAAGGAAGGTCGCCAGAAGAACCGCCGTGTGGACCTTGTGATTCAAGACCAGGCTTTGCAGCAGTAATATGGCGAAAGTGGTCTCGGCGATGGAAGTTCGGCAAAACTTTGGTTCCATTCTGAACCAGGTGGCGCTGAAAGACGAAGAAATCGTCATCGAACGTGCTGGCAAGCCGCTCGCACGTTTGGTGGGGGTGGATGCACCATCGACGGGAAAACTTGATTTTCGTGATATAGGCAAGCTACCCAATTCCATTTGGGAAGAATAGTTTAAGCTTAAAAAAAATCCTAGCGTCAGCTAGGATTTTTTTTGCTTTGAATTTTGCAAATGTTACGCCGCTTTAAGCGATTTGTTCATTCAATGACGACTGGAGCCCGTTTTTCGCCCATATTTATCGTAGTAGTCGATATCGCCATTTGACTTCTTTACCGCAGAGCCTGTATTGCGACCAAATTCATCGTAGTATTTCGTCGTATTTCCGCTTGTTTGAGAGGAACCCGTTTTTCTACCGTAATTATCATAATATTGTGCAGAATTTCCTTGAAACCTGGTTGAACCAGTATTCCGTCCATATTCATCGTAATGCTTGACGGAATTCTTATCATGCTGAGACGAGCCCGTACGACGCCCATATTCATCGTAATACTGCGTCTGATTTTTCTGCGTCTTTGAACTTCCGGCTTTTCTGCCGTATTCATCGTAAAAGTCTGTCGCAAAGCAGAGTGTCGCCAAGACAGCAATTGCCAAAATTAGACTTTTCATAGACGTTCTCCTTTCGCATTATGCAACACCTAAAAAATACATTCTGCAAATGTCAAAAGATGACAAATGAAAAAAGCTTGCAGTTTTTAGGCTGCAAGCTTTTTTTAAGTGAAGTTTTTTTTTACGAAAGTCTCTTCAAAACAGCAGCGGCGTGGTGAATGAAGCCTTCTTCGTTTGCGACGACGGCGATGGCCTTCGCGTTCTTCTTGATGGCCTTTTCGCTGTACTTGATGATGCTCATGCGCTTGAGGAAGTCATAGACGCCGAGCGGGCTGAAGAAGCGGCCTGTGCCGTTCGTAGGCAGCACATGGTTCGGGCCGGCAAAGTAGTCGCCGACCGGTTCACTCGACCACGGGCCAATGAACACGGCGCCAGCGTTTTCAATCTGGGCGGCCATGGATTCAGCTTCGTCGGTTACAATTTCCATGTGTTCCGGGGCGATGGCGTTTGCAATTTCGACGCCGTCGAACCAGTCCTTCACAACGAGGATGCGACCGAAGTTATCGAGCACCTTCTGGAGGAGTTCCTTCTTCGGGGAATTTTCCACCTGGATGTCGACGCATTCGCTAATCATCTGGGCGGTTTCCATGTTGTCTGTAATGCAGATGGCTGCTTCGAAACCGGAACCGTGTTCAGCCTGGCTCAAGAGGTCGGCAGCGACAAAATCCGGATCGCAGGTGTTGTCGGCAAGCACGAGCACTTCGCTCGGGCCTGCCACCATGTCGATATCCACGATACCGAAAACTTCCTTCTTCGCAACAGCGGCGAAGACGTTACCCGGGCCGACAATCTTGTCGACGCGTTCCACGACGACCTTGCCCTTTGCATCCTTGGCGCCATAAGCGAGCATGGCGATGGCCTGTGCGCCACCGATGTGGTAAACTTCGGTAATGCCGAGTTCCTTCAAGACAAATGCAACGGCGCGGTTGATTTCACCCTTGATCGGAGTCACGACGACGATGTCCTTGACGCCTGCGACGAGAGCCGGAACCGCGTTCATAATCACGGTGCTCGGGTAAATGCCAGCACCACCCGGAACGTAAAGGCCAACGCGCTTCATCGGGCGAATGCGCTGACCGAGAACGACGCCGTCGTTGCCTTCCATGAGCCAGGAATCTTCCATCTGGTTCACATGGAAATCGCGCACGTTCTTGATGGCCTGCTTAAGGGCCTTCTGCATTTCGGCAGGGCACTTGGCGGCGGACTTTTCGATTTCGCTTTCAGATACGCGGAGGTTCTTGCCTTTGAGACCGTCAAACTTCTGAGCGTATTCCACAGCCTTTGCATAACCGCCATTCTTGATATCGGCGAGAATCTGCATGACCTTGTCGTGAATTTCCTTGCTCGGGGCGACTTCACGGCCGCAGATGCGTTCAATTTCTTGAGACTTCGGAGTAACTTTTACGATTTGCATAATGACCTTCAGAAAAAGTGGTTGGTGGTTAGTGGTTGGGATTTAGTTATAAATTATGAGTTATGAATGATGAGAAAGTGTCAGGCGGCGCAGCCGCGATTATAAATCTTGTAATTCATACTTCATAATTAGTGAAAAATCCTGTTTACTAACCACTATTATCTATTTTATTTCCTTTTCTTCACGGCGGGTTTCGTGATGTCGGCAGCGCGGGTAACCTGGCGCTTCGTCAATTTCTTCGGCTTGGAGGCTTCAGGGACTTCATCAATCTTTTCAGTTGTAGCTTTCACTTCCAAGTGCTTGTAGGCATTCGGGATGACCTTGTTTTCGACGAGAATCTTGTAGGTAAGACCATCAACAAAGGCCATCCAGCAAGCCTCGATAATGTTGCTGGAGACGCCTACCATGTTCCAGTAGCCGTGTTCGTCGCCGAACGTCGTCCATACGCGGACTGTCGCATCGGAAGCCACATTGCTACCCAGCACGCGCACCTTGAAGTCGTCGAGGCGGACCTTCGACATGCACGGGAAGAACGGCAACAGAGCCTTGCGGAGGGCCGCATCCAGAGCGTTCACCGGGCCATCGCCCTCGCTCACCTGGTGGCTAATTTTATCGCCAATCAGGAGCTTGACTGTTGCCTGCGAAACGGAAACACCCTGCGGAGTCTTATCTTCGATGACGCGGTAGTTCAAAACCTTGAACGGCTCCTGCACCATCCCCAAGTGGCGGAACACCAATAGCTTGAAACTTGCTTCGGCGCTGTCGAAATGCCAGCCGGCATTTTCACGTTCCTTGATTAAACTCAGGAGGCTTGCTACCAGCGGGTCCTTCTTGTCGATGCCAGGCTTAATAGCCTTGAGCTTTTCCACAACCAGGGAACCGCCGGCCTGATCGCTCGTGACGAACACGCGGTCGTTGCCCACGGCATGCGGGTCGATATGTTCAAAACTGCGGCTGACCTTCATCACGCCATCGATGTGGGCACCACCCTTGTGGGCAAAGGCGGCATCGCCAACGTACGGCGCATGCACATCGCTCGGGAGGTTCACAATCTGGTCCACGTTGCTGCTCAACTGGCGGAGGCGGGCAATCTTCTTTGCCGCAAAGAAATTCGCATTCATCTTGAACTTGAGATCGGCGGCAATCGTCGTGAGGTTTGCGTTACCGCAGCGTTCACCATAACCGTTCACCACGCCCTGCACCATCGTAGCACCGCACTTCACGGCGTAGATGCTGTTGCAAACGGCAAGGCCGGCATCGTTGTGCACATGGATTCCGAGCGGAGTCGAAATGCGGGACTTTACGTCCTTCATGATGATTTCAATTTCCCAGGGCATCGTACCGCCGTTCGTATCGCAAAGCACGATGTAGTCGGCATGACCGTGTTCGGCAGCCTTCAAAGTTTCGATGGCGTATTCCGGATTCGCCTTGTAGCCGTCAAAGAAGTGTTCGGCATCGTAAATCACTTCCTCGGAATGTTCCTTGAGGTAAGCGATGGACGATTCAATCATGTCCAGGTTTTCTTCGAGGGTCGTGCGGATGACGTCGGTGACGTGCAAATCCCAACTCTTACCGAAAATAGTCTTGACCGGCGCGCCGGACTTGACGAGGGCCTGCAGCAGCGGGTCCTTTTCCGGGAGAACACCCGGACGGCGGGTACTGCCGAAAGCAGCGATCTTCGCATGCTTCAGCTTCACATCCTTCACGAGTTTAAAAAATTCTTCATCCGTCGGGTTGCTGGGGTTCGGCCAGCCACCTTCAATGTAGTCAAAACCAAAATGGTCCAAAATTCGTGCAATCTGCAACTTATCGGCTAGAGAAAGACTGATTTTACGGTCTTGGTTACCGTCACGGAGCGTCGTATCGTATAAAAAAACTTTCATGGGCGGAAATATAGAAAATAGTGGTTATTGGTTGGTGGTTGGTGGTTAAGATTGCGGCGAGAAATGAATAGTGAACAGAGAATAGGGAAGAGGGGGGGGGGAGGAAAGATGATTTATGAGTTTTTGAGTCATTTTGTTCTATCGCTTTCGTCGCCTTGGACCTTTTGCTTTGCTCCAGGAGGACTGACGCGAAAGAGAATTGGATGCAGGGGAGGACGATAGAAAGCCTTCAAAAGTATCTTTATTGTGCTTTGTATCATCCTTTTTTGCTGATTTTGTATCATGGAAAATCGACCAAACAGACTAAAATTTATACAAAAATACTCAAAATTGTTAAAAAATTGACTTTTTGTATCATACTCTATTGCTTTTGAATGTGAAATATTTTATTTTTGTTTACGTATGAATAATGTGATGAAATATTCGAATTATAGGCTTTACATGCGTGATTTTTACGCAGAGCGCAAGGATCGTTCAGGTTTTACCTGGCGTGATTTTTCTAAAGCTGCCGGATATTCATCGCCTGTGTTCTTAAAACTGGTTTGTGACGGCAAGTCGAATTTGAGTGATGTTGGCGTAGAACGAGTGGCTTCCGCCATGGGACTTGTAGGCGTTGATTTGCAGTATTTCCGTCTTCTTGTCTCGTTCAACCAGGAAAAGAATGCCGAAACTCAGAAAGAAATTTTTGCTCAAATGCGCGTACTTGCCAAGGAAAACGAAATTGAACTTCTTGGCGAAAATCAGTACGATTATTTTTCATCGTGGCGCAATCCGGTTCTTCGTGAACTTGCTCCGAAGATGAATGGACTTCCTCCGTTCAAAATGGCCGAAAAGTTCGCTTTTCAGACCAGTTCCGATGAGGTGAAAAAAGCTCTGGAAGTCTTGCAGAGAGTCGGTATGCTTGAAAAGAATTCCGATGGAAATTTTGTCCAAGTGAACAAGGGCGTTACTACAGGGAATTTGGATGTCACATCGCTTGCTGTGCGTGATATGCACCGTCAGATGGGGGAGCTTGCAGTCAAGGCTCTCGATGAAATTCCCTGTGGTGAAAGAGACATTTCTGGTCTCACCATGGGCATCTCTGAATCTGCTTTTTACAAAATTTCAAAGGAAATCGAGGATTTCCGCCGCCGTGTGACCGCCATTGTCATGGATTCCTCGAGTGACGAGCGTGTGTATCGCTTAAATGTTCAGCTATTCCCCTTGACCAAGACGGATGTCGAAAAAGGAGGCAAAAATGCGTAAGGCGTTGTATGCTTCTTTGGCTTTGAATATCCTTTTAGCTGCATGCGTCAGGGATGTTGCTGGCGGTGTCTCCGAAGAGACCAATACGTTGGCCGGTATTTTGCGCGATTCCGATGGAAATTTGGCGGCGGGAACGGTCGTCATGGCGCGCCACCTGGATAGAGACGATGTAAAGTTTGTCGATACGACGGATAGCGAAGGACGCTTTGGAATGCCTCTTCGCCTCGTTGGTGCATACGGAATTTCCGCGAAGAACGACTCAACAGCTTATTACAGCGTCGTTCAGTACACCAATGGCGATACCTTGGAAATCAAGGGGGAGCTTGTCAATACGGTGGATGTTCGTGGTGTGATGCAAAAGAGCGATGGCTCGGCTGCAATCGGCTTCACCGTATCCTTGCCCGGATCATCTTGGGAAGATTGGACTGATTCCGAAGGGCATTTCCTCTTGCGAGATGTTCCCGAGGGGATGTTTGCGATTGAGTCGAAGTCTTCCGATGCAAAGCTTTTTGATGACGCATTCTACGTCTTGAAAACAGATGAGAACGGGTATTCCTTCGAAGGTCCTCTGCCGCAAAGTGTTGCAGAACGTGTTGTAGAAGACGGCGTGCTTGAAGATGTATCTTTGCCGGGTTCTAAAAAGGATTCTACTTCGACAGGGAATAAGATGGGGACTGATACTACTATTGTTGTTAATACCCCCATTTCGCTTGCGGATTCTGGCCACATTTTGTATCAGCCGATTTCGCTGAAGTATGGTGCCTTGGGTGTGTGGCCGTTGGATTTGATTTCTGAAAAGAACGGCTTAATGCGGACAGAAGCTTCTCTTGGCAGTATAGGTGATATAGTGTTCTATGGAGAAGCTTCGCTTTCCGAAGGTATCTCGAACAAGGCTATCGTTTTGAATGGAGCTCGCGACTATGGCGTTATCGAAGATGATCGTGGAGCTATGGATAGCCTATCTGCTTTTACCTTGGAAGTTTGGGTAAACGTGGATACAATTGAAGGAGATGAATCGTATCGAAAGAATGTGATTGGCAAGCTTGGCTTTGGTGAAACCGAAGATAAAGACGTGTTCAGTCTTGCTATTGTGCAGGGGGAATGTGGTGCCGTCGAGCCTACTTTTGCCATCTTCTTGGCGGATGGTTCCGGAGATTCTCTAAGTTGTCAAAACGCCGTTGTTGCAGATACAGCAGTAATGATGGATGAGTGGATTTACGTTGTTTCCGTTTGGGACGGAACTCAACTGAAGCTTTATTTGAATGGTCAATTGGCAGCAGTCAAGGACGTTTCTATTCGTCAACTTGACGCATCTTCTGAGCCTATGCTGTTTGGGAAGGAAACAATCAGCATGAAGCTAGATGAAATCAAGATGCTTTCTACAGCACTTGAAAGTGCAGATGTCTTTTACCGTTATAAATATAAAGGAGGTGCTCTATGATTGGCTGTGAAAGTGATTTCGATGTCGCCTGTTTTGAAATGACGGAGCATGGGCGCCTCATTCGAGGCAATCGCAAATTCTGTCGCCTTTTCGGCTTCGAAGAAGATGAAATTCCGTGGCATTATATAACGGACCTTTATCGTCATGTTCGCGACTGGGATGCCTATCGCTTATGTAACGATCCACATGAGCATCATTTTGTAGCCCGTATGCGCAATCGCAAGGGACGCAGCTTCAAGTGTGGTATCGTTCGTGAAACTGTTGTGAACGAGGACGGAAAACTTATTTTCAGAAATAGGTTGCGTCGTCTTGCCGAAACGGAAAAATTCAATGAACAGGTTTCGGAGAATACATCCCTGTCTGTTGTATTTCTCGCTAAGTGTGTTCACTGCGGCAATCAAATCCGCGTAAACTCTATCGCTGAAACTAAGTACAAAGTTCTTTGCAGTGAGTGCGCCGCTAAAGAATATCCTGAGGTGTACGCTCTCAAGACTGCTGAATTGTAGCTGTAATTTTTCGTGAATCCCAAACACCCCGTTCAGATGAACGAGGTGTTTTTTTTTATCAAGACAACAAAGCATCTATGCACAGAGTGTCTACCGTCCACTGTCTACTTTCTACTTCCTACTGTCTACTATTTACTATATTTGCCCCCGTCAGGGCCTATCATCCAGGTAGGTTCCTAGTCCGGCCAAAGGATACGCCCCGAAGCGGGCTCGGCCGAAAAAGGATATAAAAATGGCAAAGAAAGTTCAGGATGCCCTCAAGGACATCATCTCCCTCTGCAAGCGCCGTGGATTCATTTTCCCGGGTTCCGAAATTTATGATGGCCTCGCCAATACTTGGGACTACGGTCCGTACGGCGTGGAACTGAAGAGGAACATCAAAAACCTCTGGTGGAAGAAGTTCGTGACCTCCCGCAAGGATGTCGTGGGTCTCGACAGTTCCATCCTTTTGAACCCGAATGTCTGGGTTGCATCCGGCCACGTGGGCAACTTCAGCGACCCGCTCGTCGACTGCCTCGATTGCCATGAACGTTTCCGCGCCGACCACCTTCTCGAAGACAAACTCGGTGAAGGCTGCTGCGCCGGCAAGAACTTTGACGAAATCCACGACATGATGGTGGAAAACAAGATTGAATGCCCGACTTGCGGCAAGGTCAACTGGACAAAGCCGCGTGCTTTCAACCTGATGTTCCGCACCGAAATCGGCGTGATTGAAGGCGAAGGCTCCAAGGTCTATCTCCGTCCGGAAACCGCACAGGGTATCTTTGTGGACTTCCGCAACATCGTCGACAACGTCCGTCCGCGCATCCCGTTTGGCGTGGGCCAGATCGGTAAGAGCTTCCGTAACGAAATTACCCCGGGTAACTTCATCTTCCGTACCCGCGAATTCGAACAGATGGAACTCGAATTCTTCTGCGAACCGGGCACCGAACTTGACTGGTACAACTTCTGGCGCAAGTACTGCTTCGACTGGCTCGTGAACGACCTGAGCGTGAACAAGGAAAAGCTCCGCCTCCGCGAACATGCCAAGGAAGAACTTTCCCACTACTCTAACGGCACGACCGACGTTGAATACGAATTCCCGTTCGGCTGGGGCGAACTCTGGGGCATTGCAAGCCGCACGAACTTCGACTTGACCCAGCACCAGAACCAGTCCAAGGTCAAGCAGGAATACATCGACCCGGTGCAGAACAAGCGCTACATCCCGTACGTTGTGGAACCGTCCCTCGGTGTGGAACGTTTGCTCCTCGTACTCCTCTGCGACGCCTACGAAGTCGAAAAGCTCGAAAACGACGAACGTACCGTTCTCCACTTCGACCCGAAGGTCGCTCCGGTGAAGGTCGCCGTGCTCCCGCTCGTGAAGAAGGGACAGGTGAAGGCCAAGGCCGAAGAACTCTACGAAAAGCTGCTCGGCCGCTGGAACGTGGAATACGACGAAACGCAGTCCATCGGTAAGCGCTACCGCCGTCAGGACGAACTCGGAACTCCGTTCTGCGTCACTGTCGACTTCGACACCGTTGGCGAAGGCGAATCCGATCCGGCAAAGCTCGGCTACGTGACCGTCCGTGAACGCGATTCCATGAAGCAGGAACTCGTGAAGATCGGCGAACTCGAAGCATACCTCGCTGCAAAGCTGGGCTGCTAGGTTGATTGGCGTGAGCCAATCAACAGTTATGAGTTACAAGATATGAGTTACAAGATAAAGTAAGGCGGCAACGCCGCGACTATAATTCTCATAATTCATACTTCATAATTAATAAATCGAAAAAGTTCACCTCTGATGTTAAGTCGGGGTGGGCTTTTTTTTTGATTGGCGTGAGCCAATCAAAAATTATGAGTTATAAGTTATGAGATAAATCTTAACTTCCCAGTTTTTAACACTAAAAAGGCCGACGGTAGTCGGCCTTGCGTTTATGTCCTGATGAAGTTGAGGATTTTTTATGCGGCTTGACTTTTTAGCTCAATTATGCTAATTTATAAAACGAGTACAAGGAGCGATCATGAGCAACATTAGACCCGTATCCGACCTGCGCAACAACTTTGCAGACATTTCCCGTCAAGTTCATGAATCTGATGAACCAGTCATTCTCACGAAAAACGGCTATGGGGACATGGTTGTCTTGAGCATGGAGGCCTTTGAAAACATGGCCTTCCAAAGCGAGATTCTTGGAAAGTTGCAAGAGGCAGAAGAACAGGCTCTCACTTGCAAAAAACGTTATTCCGCCAAAGATGTTTTGAAAGAAATCAAGGCTTTATTCTAGGCGTTTTATGTACACAGTGGAATATTTGCCGCTTGCGCTTAATGATTTGAAAGAAATCGCTAGGTATATTGCTGAAAAAATGGGAAGTCCTAAAGTAGCAATAAGCCTTGTAAAAGAAATTATAGATTCAATAGAGACCGTTCGTGAATTTCCTTATTCCCAAAGTCTTTATACGCCAGCAAAACCCTTAACTCACGAATACAGAAAATTGGTTGTGAACAACTATCTTGTATTCTATTGGGTTTCGGATTCCGCGCAAGTGATTTCTGTGGCGAGAGTTCTCTACAATCGTAGAAATTCCATTAACTATCTAAGCGATAAACAAACCGCAAAAAATTACCGCTAAAGTTTCTTTATCGGGTACCTGATGACGGTCTTCTGATGAATTTGCGAGTGTGATAAACTTGTCAAAAGCCTCAATTATGGAATCAGCATTTGTGTTGGATTTGCGAATAATTAAGAACGAGTAAGACTCTGTTTCGCTAAAGAAAATTTCTCTTGGTGTGATTGAAAAATCATTTGCGCCATACATGCGGAACCAAGACAGAAGTAAAAATTATAATTCAAAAAAGTAAGGCGGCTTCTCCACAGAGTGGATAACAGCCACTAAAGAGCAGAGCTCTAAGTGTTGTATAGCTACGACTGTAACTCTCATAATTCATACTTTATAACTTTTAATTCGAAAAGTTCGTGCCAAAATTTTTGAGTTTTTTTTTTATTTTTGCAAAAAAATTCATTAAAAAGGATGTCTTGTTGAATTACGTATACTTGCTGATTGCGATTGTTATGGAAGCTGGCGGGACGACGCTTTTGAAAATGTCAGAATCTTTCACCAAGCTGTGGCCCAGCGTGGGCTCGCTTCTTTGTTATGTGGCATCTCTCTTTTTCCTGAGCTTGTGCTTGAAGACGATTCCGATTGGCATTGCGTATGCAACTTGGTCGGCGCTTGGGATTACGCTAATTACGATTAGCGGGGTGGTATTCTTTAAGCAGGTGCCGGATATTGGCGCGTATATCGGGCTTTTTTTGATTGTATCCGGTGTCGTGGTGCTGAATCTGTTTTCGAAAATGGATGTGCATTAGATAATTTTATGGAAATGCAAAGTCTAGCGTGGCAAACTTGGTGTCCAACCGCAGTTTAAACCCGTTTTCCACGAAAATTGGCGAAAAAAGCCAATTTTAGAACAATTTGTGGCAAACAGAGCGTTTTAAACACCCGTTGCTTACCATGTGTCGAAACTGGGTTTTGAACTAGGGTTTGAAACCGCAGCTTCGTTTTGCCACATGGGCTTGCAACTAATGTTTGGCTATTTGGTTGGAAACCTTCGTTTGGAAAACCGTTTTACGCAGGGGTGGAAAATCGGTTTGCAAACTTCTTACAAAGCAAGGCTTATGAAAAAATAAAAACTGTTTAGTTTACATAATCCGCATTATCGGCAATATAAAAACGATAAAATAAACATTTAAAATTTGAAAAAAATTTTATTTAACGATTCTTTCAAATATTTCATTTTTTTTGAATAATTACAAATATTTCCAATTTCCGTTCCAAAATGAAACATTTTCCCTTAAAATTTCTAATTTCCCTTTACTTTTGCATTTGGCACGTTTTTCGCTGATGCTGCGGCGAAATTCATAAATGCCGGTTTCCCGGCCTAATAATAAGGAATAAAAATGGCAGATCAAGAACAAGTCCCGAACCAGGAACCTACAGAAGCTGAACGTGCAAAATTTGAAGAAGATGTTTTGAAGGCCGCCCAGGACGCCATGAACTTGGAAAAGAATTTGAACGAGAACGCGGAAAAAGCCAACGATTCTGACAAACCGGCTGAAGCCGCCGAACAGGCTGCTGCAGAAAAGTCTGCCGAAGAACCTCAGTCGGAAAAACCTGCTGAACCGACCGCCGAAGAAAAGTTTGCCGCAGCTCTTGAAGCCGCCAACGCAAAAGCGGCCGAAGCAAACGACCGCTACATGCGCCTCATGGCTGAATTCGACAATTTCCGCCGCCGCAGCGCCAAGGAACAGCTCGACCTCATCGAAGTCGCAAACGGCAAGCTCCTCGAGAAGTTCGCCGACGTGTGGGAAAACTTCGACCGCGCCTTCGCCGCCGAAAACAAGGGCGACCTCGCCGCTTTTGAAAAAGGCATGCAGATGATTCAGACGCAGTTCGTAAAGGTTTTGACCGATGCTGGCCTCGAACAAATCGACCCGACCGGCGCCGAATTTGACCCCAACTGCCACGAAGCCTTGATGCAGCAGCCCTCCGAAACAGTCCCGGAAGGAAGTGTCGTCACGGTGTTCCAGAAGGGCTACAAGCTCAAGAACAAGATTTTGAAGACTGCGAAAGTGATTGTTTCTTCGGGCAAGTAACTCTCCCTCCCTTTTATAGGTTCCAATTAACAAAATTGGAACAAAAAACTTAAAAATAGGCTCCAAATCGAAATATCTTCGATTTTGGAGCCTATTTTTTCATATAAAGTAACATACTTTTCATTTAAAAATGCTTTTTGCTACATGCTGATGGGCTCCAATTTTGAATTTTTATCTGTTTGGAGCCCTTTTGTGTCGCAATAGCCAAACAAATCCTTGGTATAAAGTAAAAAAAAGGGCTCCAAATTGAGAAATTTTTGATTTTGGAACTTAATTTTGCTGTTTATAGCCTTCATTTGCAGAAATCTCGGCCACGGCGCCGGGATTTTTCGTTTTTGCAATTTCTTCAAAACCATTATTTGCGAGGGCCATTTTTTTGCATTCTTGCAATTTATTTTTCTTCTTGGTGTTAAACATTGTTTGGAGAAAAAGATGTTTGGTAAAATCTTGTCCATTTCTACCGCATTGGCCTGTGCGGCCTTTGCGCAGCATCCCATAATCACAACAAGCTACACGGCGGACCCGGCGCCTTACGTGCACGGAGACACTGTCTACCTCTACACAACCCACGACAACGACAATGCCGACGGGTTCATGATGTATGACTGGCTCCTGTACACTTCCACCGACATGGTCAACTGGACGGACCACGGCGCTGTCGCTTCCCTCGGTGATTTCAAGTGGTACAATTCCGACAACGGAGCCTGGGCGGAACAGGTCATCGAACGCAACGGCAAATGGTATATGTACTGCCCGATTCACGGTCACGGAATTTCTGTGCTCGTGGCGGACAATCCTTACGGCCCTTTCACGGACCCGCTCAACGGACAACTGGTGTGGCAGCGTGAACACTGGAACGACATCGATCCCACCGTCTGGATTGACGACGATGGCCAGGCCTACATGTACTGGGGAAATCCGGAACTCTACTTTATCAAGCTCAAAGAGGACATGATTCACACCGAAGGTTCCATCGTCACCTACCCCAAGATCAAGGATTACCAGGAAGGACCGTGGTTCTACAAGCACGGCAACTATTATTACATGGCTTTCGCTTCCACATGCTGCTCCGAAGGTGTCGGATACGCCATGAGCGATTCGCCGACGGGCCCGTGGACATACAAGGGCGATATCATGCCGCATTCCTCCAAGAGCCGCGGAAACCATCCGGGAATTATTGATTACAAAGGGAAATCTTACGTTTTTGGCCTAAATTACCTGCTTTGGGCGGAATATCAAGCTAAAATTGGTCAAGCTTACAAGCATGCGGAACGTCGCTCCGTCTCTGTCGCAGAGATGCACTACAACGCTGACGGCACGATTCAAAAAATTGATTTCTGGCCAGAAAATGGCGTCGCGCAGGTGGAAGACTTCAACCCCTACAAGCGCGTCGAAGCCGAAACCATGTCGTGGGGCGAAGGGCTAAAGACTCGCCAGGGCAAGGAACGCGCCAACATGATTCTCACGAACATCAATAACGGCGACTACACCAAGATTAGCGGCGTGGAATTCGGGGATGCCGGAGCAGAATCCTTCTCGGCTTCCGTTTTGAGCGTCAAGAAGGCCTCCACCATCACCCTCCACCTTGATAAAGTCGATGGCGAAGTCATTGGAAAAGCGGAATTCTCCGCAGACGGGCTCGTTACTGTGCCGCTCACCGGAGCCGTGGGCAAGCACGACGTATTCTTCGTATTCACAGGTGACTTCGAGGCGGACTACTGGGAATTCGAGGATAGCAAGACGGCTATTCCTCAAGGGCCTTTCTGCAAGGAAATTCTCACGAATCCCGAAGCCAAGTGCGAATCGCCTATTATCGGTGCAACCGTCGATGGCCCGAAGAACTTCATCGACTTCGAAAATTACGACGTAGGCGGTGCCGGCAAGGCCTACTACGACATGGATACCAAGAACCAGGGTGGCGAATACCGCGAAGACCGCGTCGATATCGTCTCCATGAAGGATGAAAACGGCGACGGTTTTGCCGTGGGCTACACCCAGAAAGGCGAATGGCTCGAATACACCGTGAACGTGCAGGCGGAAGGCAACCACCCCTTCGAACTCTCTTACGCTACGGAATCCGAAAACGCCAGTGTGCTGTTCTTCATGGATAATGAAGCCGTTACCGATACCGTGACTCTCGCAAGCACCGGAAGTTTTGACACTTACAAGACCGTAAAGGGCAAAACTTCGAAGGCGCTTACCAAGGGCGAACATGTGTTCAAGGTCCTGCTTACGAGCGACTACGTGAACCTCGACTGGATAGCCTTTGGCGAAAGCGAAGGCGGAGCCTTGGAAAAGCGCAACGAAACTACAGGCGTGAAGTCAAAATTTGCAGCAAACGCCTCTGGTTTCTTTGCAAAAACGACCGACGAATACAGAATCTTCGACCTGATGGGGAACATGCTTGGCAAAATTCGTCTGGATGGCGGAGCGTCGGTAGCGACTCTTAAGTCCGGGCTTAAAGATGCCGGTTACCATAAAGGTGCCTACGTGGCTCGAAACGGTGCCGGAAAAACACTCAGAATAGACTTCGGAAGATAGTTTCTGATATATGCTAGGGTTTAGAATTAGCCTTCTAAACCCAGCAATTGCATGAAATTTCGCTTGGCATAAAGCACTCGGTGAATTTGTACCGTATCGTTTTTAATCAAATAAAAAATAAGATTGTTTTCTATTGGCGCAACCCTATAACCAACAAGCTTCAGTAGCGAATCTTGATGAATTGGATATGTGAAGGGATGTTCTTTCAATAAGCCAACGAGTTTAATAAATTTTTCAAAAAGAGAATTTGACGATGTTTTCAACGCGTTTGTGAAATAGAACTTGATTTCGTTCAAGTCTTTTTGTGCTGTTGGAAAGACCAGAACTTTATATTTTATCGCCATCCATCAAACCTTTCAAAAATTCTTCGGCATCAATGCCTTCGGCTCCGTGTTCAATTTCGGAAATGGCTTCGGCGAGATTCGAATAGAGTTCAAGCTGCGCCAACTGCTTTTCATAGCATTCAATGGACATTACAACCATATCACCCACACCGTTCTTGGTTAAGTACATGGGTTCATCGTACTTATGTACGGTTTCTGCGATGCTTGTGAAATTATTGCGCAAGTCTGATATTGGTCGTATATTCGGCATGGGAAGCCCCTTTATTACGATAATATAATATCATAATTATGATAAGTCAAGGAGAGACTATTAAAGATGTGTTTTTTCAGCCTTCGTTCTATAATGAAACAGGCCTGTTTTCGGTCTTTTTTAAGCCTCCCCTGTGTTTCATAACGAAACAAAATAGGCTTTTTTCATTTTTGGCACGGCTTTTGCTTAACAACGGCGAAATCAAAAAACGCGATTCAATTCGCAATAAAGTTTAAAACAGGAGACTCATTATGAGCAAGATTATTGGTATTGACCTCGGTACAACGAACAGCTGCGTTTCCGTGATGGAAGGCGGTAAGCCGGTCGTGATTGCTAACGCGGAAGGTTTCCGCACCACCCCGTCCATTGTCGCATTCGGCAAGACTGGCGAACGCCTGGTCGGTCACGTGGCAAAGCGCCAGGCCATCACCAACCCGGAAAAGACCATTTACTCCATCAAGCGCTTCATGGGCCGTACCGCCGGTGAATGCTCCGCTGCCGAAAAGAACATGCCGTACAAGCTGGTGGGTTCGGGTTCCGATCCGGTCCGCGTGCAGATTGACGACAAGCAGTTCGCACCTCCTGAAATTTCCGCAGCCGTCCTCCAGACCATGAAGAAGATTGCCGAAGACTACCTCGGCGAATCCGTTTCCCAGGCTGTGATTACGGTTCCTGCTTACTTTAACGATTCCCAGCGCCAGGCAACAAAGGATGCCGGCAAGATCGCTGGCCTCGAAGTTCTCCGTATCGTGAACGAACCGACGGCAGCAGCACTTGCCTACGGCCTCGACTCCAAGAAGAGCGAAAAGGTCGCCGTTTATGACCTCGGTGGTGGTACGTTCGATATTTCCATCCTCGAAATCGATGACGGTATGTTCTCCGTGAAGTCCACTAACGGCGATACGATGCTCGGCGGCGACAACTTCGACGAAGTCATCATCGATTGGATTAACAACGAATTCAAGAAGGAAAATCCGTCCATCGACTTGAAGAAGGACAAGATGGCCCTCCAGCGTTTGAAGGACGCTGCTGAAAAGGCTAAGATTGACCTTTCCGCCACTACTTCTACGAACATCAACCTCCCCTTCATCACCGCTGACGCAACGGGCCCGAAGCATTTGGACTTGACCCTCAGCCGTGCAAAGTTTGACCAGCTCACCGCTCACCTCGTTGAACGTTCCATGGAACCGTGCCGCAAGGCTATCGCCGACTCCGGCCTCAGCCTGTCTGAAATTGACGAAGTGATTCTCGTCGGAGGCTCTACTCGTATTCCGGCTGTTCAGGAAGCTGTGAAGAAGTACTTCGGCAAGGAACCGAACAAGACCGTGAACCCGGACGAAGTCGTGGCCATCGGCGCTGCCGTCCAGGGCGCTGTTCTTAGCGGCGACTCCGCTGTGAAGGACGTGCTCCTCCTCGACGTGACCCCGCTTTCCCTCGTTATCGAAACCCTCGGTGGCGTGATGACGAAGCTCATCGACCGCAACACCACCATCCCCACCAAGAAGAGCCAGGTGTTCTCCACCGCCGAAGACAACCAGCCGGCCGTTACCATTCACGTGCTCCAGGGCGAACGCGAATTTGCCCGCGACAACCGCACCCTCGGCAAGTTCGACTTGACCGACCTCCCGAAGAAGCCGCGCGGCGTTCCGCAGATCGAAGTGACCTTCGACATCGACGCCAACGGTATCGTGCATGTTTCCGCCAAGGACAAGGAAACCGGTAAGGAACAATCCATCAAGATTACCAGCTCCAGTGGCCTTTCCGAAGACGAAATCAACAAGATGGTGAAGGATGCCGAAGCAAACGCTGCCAAGGACAAGGAACAGCGCGAACTCGTGGACATCAAGAACCAGGCCGAACAGATGGCTTACCAGGCTGAAGGTCAGCTCAAGGAATTTGGCGACAAGCTCCCGGCCGACACCAAGAGCCAGCTCCAGGCCGCTATCGACGATATCAAGGCCAAGAAGGACAACGGCACCAAGGAAGAAATCAAGGCCGCTATGGACAAGCTCCAGGGCATGATCAGTTCCATGGCCCAGGCAGCCGGTGCAAACCAGGCGGGACCGGGTCCGCAGCCGGGTGCTTCTGAACAGCCGAAGTCCGAAAAGAAGAACGACGGTCCTGAAGTTGTCGACGCGGAAGTGGTAGACTAATTAGACGAGAGAACGGCGCTATGCGCCTACAGACGAGAGACGAGAGAAAAATAACGAATCCCTCCTATTTCGTCTGGAAATCTCGTTGCAGAGAGGATTCGCCTGAGTAAAAAAAACAGGCAATCCTTTTGTTGTTTTTAACAAGCATCGACGACTGATGCCAAACGAGCTGTCAGGAGAAAAAAATCTCTCGTCTCTCGTCTCTCGTCTCTCGTCTATTTGCCCGGAGGGCAAACCATGGCTGATAAAAGAGATTATTACGAAGTTTTGGGCGTCGGTAAGGACGCAAGTGCTGATGAAATCAAGCATGCTTATAAGAAGCTAGCCATCAAGTACCACCCCGACAAGAACCCAGGCGACAAGGAAGCCGAAGAAAAGTTCAAGGAAGCTG
>JAZLIJ010000290.1:0-22217 GCA_045617325.1 Fibrobacter sp. | reverse complement strand
TACGTTTTTGACCGTGCTCAAGTCCAGCCGAATGACAGGGTACTTTTTCCACTCGGTCTCAAGGCGTTCCATGGCGAGACCTTCGAACAGTTCCTTGCGACCTTCGAAGTAACATTGCAAAGTGCTGATGAGGAGGGACTTTCCGAATCGGCGTGGACGGCTGAGAAAGTAATAGTCGTCAGTATGAGTCAACTTATAGATAAGTTCGGTCTTATCTACATAATACTTGCTGCTATTGCGAATTTTCGCAAAGTCCTGTACGCCGATTGGAAATCTTTTCAAAACCATAACAATAATATAACAAAAGGCGAGCGCAGCGAAAATAAGCTTGCTTATTTTCATTGCCGAGCCGCCCTATATGCGTGCGCAGCACGCCATATAACAAAAGGCGAGTGCTGCGACCGTAGAGTTTACTCAACCCCCTAGTTTCTAATTTCTATTTCTGCTTTTCTCCGCTGTAAACCGCATTTTACCGTCGCAAATTGCATTTTATCGCCAAAATATGCGTTTTAACCCCTTTTGGGGCTAAGTAAATTTTTTTTTGTGAAAAAAGTTTCTGTTTTTTTTGCCTTTTTCATTTTTTTGCTTGTATATTCCTTTCAGTATTTAGCGAACTTTGCCTTTTCAAGGCTTGTTTGTGTGTTTTATTTTTGGAGATCAAAATGGCAGAAGATTTGCAAAATCTTATGGAGCGTATTCAAAGGGAAGCGGTTGATAAGGCTGAAAGTCAGGCCGCTGCAATTATTGCAAAAGCGAAAGAAAAGGCTGCTGAAATTCTGAAGGATGCAGGCGTCGAAGCTAGGGCAAGGCTTGAAAAGGCCGACCGTGATGCGGCAGCCTTTACAGAACGCAGCGAACGTACCCTTGAACAATCTGCTCGAGATCTTCTTCTTTCTGTGGGTAAAAATCTTGAAAAGATGATTCTTGATTTTTTGAGTTTGAATGTCGAAAAGGCTTTGGATGAATCCACCGTTAAAGAGATGCTTTTGACGCTTGCTAAGAGCTATACTTCCGATATCGAAGTTGACTTCTCCGAAAATGATGCAAAGAAACTTTCCGCCTTTGTCATGAAGGATTTTGCAAAGCAGATGAAGGCCGGTGTCAAGGTCGAAAGCGATGCCGGAATCAAGTTTGGTTTCCGCATCAAGCTTGATGGTGGTAAAGTCAGCCACGAATTTACTCAGGAAGCTATGGCGGAAGCTCTTTCTGCTATTCTTAGACCGCAGTTGGCCAAGGTGGTCAATAACGCTGCCCAGGGCAAGTAAGGCGGGCAGATGAGCAGTCCTTCCTATTTAATGGCATCGCTCCCGATGCTGAATTTAGGCGATGTTCCGCCTCTTTCGCTTAGCGAGTTCAGAAATCGCTGCGAAGGTGTGCTCGACGCGCTGGAACTCGAAGCGCTTGACGCCCTCTTGGCGGGTGAAGAATGCGACGACGAGTTTGTCACGGCTTATCAGTCCCGTGAAATCCAGATGAAGAATGTTTCAGGCAAGCTCCGCGCTCAGGCGTGGGGGCCTGAGGTTCGTTTTACAGAACGTTCCTTCTCTGGCTACGATGTCACATTTGCAAAGATGATTCAGGACGCGTTTTCCAAATCAAGTCCGATAGAAAAGGAACAGGAAATAGATCGCGCCCGTTTCTGGTTGGTTGATGCTCTCGCTGGAGTTGGTGAGGGTACTGTGAAGCATGTGTATGCTTTTGCCGTCAAACTGCAAATCTGTGAACGCTGGGCTCGCTTGAGCAATGAAGCTGGCGATGAAGCCGTCATCAAAGTTATTAATGCAAACGATCCTGCTTGTGTGCAGGAATGACCGGAGGTCCATTTTCAATGGCTAGTATCGGAAAAATCATCGGTGTGAACGGTAACTTGATTCGCGTCAAGTTTGAAAGCGCCGTGTCTCAGAACGAAGTGGCTTATGCAAAGCTCGTATCCAAGAATAAAGAGGGCAAGCCGGAAACCATCACTTTGAAGAGCGAAGTCATCCGTATTCGTGGCGACTATGCTGAACTCCAGGTGTTTGAGGACACTACGGGGTTAAAGGCTGGCGACGAAGTGGAATTTACTGGTGAACTCCTTTCTGTGGAACTTGGACCGGGTCTTTTGACTCAAGTTTTTGATGGTCTTCAGAATCCGTTGCCAAAGCTTGCCGAAGAATGCGGCTTTTTCTTGCAGCGTGGTAAGTATTTGCAGGCTCTTCCGCGTGACAAAAAGTGGGCTTTCACTCCGGTTGCCCATGTGGGCGATGTTGTTGTCGCAGGCGATACCATCGGTACTGTTCCCGAGGGCGTTTTTACGCATCGTATCATGGTCCCGTTCAAGTTGCTTGGTAAGTGGACTGTGGAAAAAGTTATTACCGAAGGCGACTATGTCGTCGAAGAGACTGTTGCTGTTATCAAGAATGCGAAGGGCGAAAAGGTCGATGTCAAGATGATTCAGACATGGCCTGTGAAGATGCCTATCAAGGCTTTTGAAGAACGACTTCGTCCTTCTAAGCCGCTTACGATGCAGCAGCGCATTATCGATACGTTCTTCCCTGTGATGCAGGGCGGTACGTTCTGTACTCCGGGCCCATTCGGTGCCGGCAAGACGGTGCTTCAACAGCTCATGAGCCGCTACGCTGACGTGGATATCGTGATTTTGGCCGCTTGCGGTGAACGTGCCGGTGAAGTGGTGGAAACTCTTCGCGAATTCCCGGAACTGATTGACCCGCGTACCGGCAAGTCCCTTATGGACCGTACGCTTATCATTTGTAACACCTCCTCGATGCCTGTCGCAGCCCGTGAAGCTTCCGTTTACACCGGTGTGACGCTTGCTGAATATTATCGCCAGATGGGCCTCAATGTGCTTCTCCTCGCTGACTCAACTTCTCGTTGGGCGCAGGCGCTTCGTGAAATGAGCGGCCGCTTGGAAGAAATTCCTGGTGAAGAAGCTTTCCCTGCCTACTTGGAATCCGTGATTGCCGCATTCTACGAACGCGGCGGCGTGGTTCGCTTGAAGGACGGTTCCACTGGTTCCGTGACGATTTGCGGTTCTGTGTCCCCTGCAGGCGGTAACTTCGAAGAACCTGTGACTCAGGCAACGTTGAAGGTGGTGGGCGCATTCTTAGGCCTTAGCCGTGAACGTTCCGACCAGCGTCGCTTCCCGGCAATTCACCCGCTCGATTCCTGGTCCAAGTACGAAGGCATCATCGATTCGAAGAAGGTTGCCGAGGCTCGCAGCATCCTTGCAAATGGTGTTGACGTGAACAACATGATGAAGGTGGTTGGCGAAGAAGGTACTTCCATCGATGACTTCGTTATTTATCTGAAGTCTGAATATCTGGATGCTGTTTACCTGCAGCAGGATGCCTATAATGAAATTGATGCCGCCTGCTCTGCCGAACGTCAGAAGTATGTATTTGACAAGGTTTATACCATTCTCAAGACTTCGATGACTTTCACTGAAAAGGATCTGGCACGTTCGTTCTTCTTGAAGCTTACGCAGGCGACGAAGGACTGGAACCGTGTTGCTTTCCAATCTCAGGAATTCAAGGATCTTGAAGCAAGTATTTTCGCTTCCGTGAAGGAGGTTTCCGCTAATGCATAATGTTGCTTATCATCGTATTGAACGCATCGCCGGTTCTGTGATTACGCTTAGGGCCGAAGGCGTTGCCAACCAGGAACTGGCCCAGGTTACAAGTTCTTTCGGTACTTCTCTTGCCCGTGTGATTCGTATTGATGGCGATTTGGTGGACTTGCAGGTTTTTGCTGGCGCCCGCGGTATTTCTACGGATTCTGAAGTGCGATTCATCGGCGAACCGATGAAGGTTCCTTACAGCGAAGCTTTACTTGGCCGCGTATTCAACGGCGCCGGCAAGCCGCGTGACAACGGCCCTGAAGTGGATGGCGAACGCATTACGATTGGCGGTCCTTCTGTGAACCCGGCAAAGCGCATTATCCCGAAGACGATGGTGCGTACCGGTATCCCGATGATCGACGTGTTCAATACGCTTGTGGTTTCCCAGAAGCTCCCGATTTTCTCTATCGCCGGTGAACCGTACAATGAACTCCTGGCGCGCATCGCCTTGCAGGCTGAAGTCGATGTGATTATCCTTGGCGGTATGGGTCTTAAGCACGATGACTACCTGTACTTGAAGGACTTCCTCGAAAAGAACGGTGCCCTCAGCCGTACGGTGATGTTCATGCACACCGCTTCTGACCCGATTGTGGAATGCTTGCTTGTGCCGGATGCCTCCCTTGCTGTTGCCGAAAAGTTTGCAACCGAAGGCAAGAACGTGCTCGTGCTCCTCACCGACATGACGAACTTTGCCGATGCCATGAAGGAAATCGCCATTACGATGGAACAGATTCCGTCAAATCGTGGCTATCCTGGCGACCTTTATTCTCAGCTTGCCAGCCGTTACGAAAAGGCGGTGGACTTCTCCGATGCGGGTTCCATCACCATTCTCGCCGTGACGACGATGCCGGGCGATGACGTGACCCACCCGGTTCCGGATAATACGGGCTATATTACCGAAGGGCAGTTCTACTTGCGCAAGGGACGTATCGAACCGTTCGGTTCTCTTAGCCGCTTGAAACAGCAGGTGAACGGCAAGACCCGTAGCGACCACCGTACCATCATGAACACCATGATTCAGCTTTACGCTTCTTACAAGGAAACGCTCGAAAAGCAGTCCATGGGCTTCAACATGAGTAACTGGGACCAGAAGCTTTTGAAGTACGGTCAGCGCTTTGAAAAGGAAATGATGGACCTTTCCGTGAACATCCCTCTTGAAAAGGCCTTGGATTTGGGCTGGACGATTCTTGCCGACTGCTTCCAGCCGGAAGAAACTGGTATTCCTTCCAAGATGATTAACGAATATTGGCCCAAGAAGGGGTAATATGGCGAAGGTCAAGTTAACAAAGAACGCCCTCAAGGCGGAACGTGACGCGTTGAAGCGCTTCAAGCGCTATCTGCCGACGTTGCTCTTGAAAAAGCAACAGCTGCAGATGGAAATGCGCACGCTCCAGGAGAGGGTGATGGCAAAGCGAGACGAGGAGGACAAGCTCCGTAAGAGCATGGCTTCGTGGATTTCGCTTTTTGCCGAACCCGTCGAGTGGGGTAACTACCTCTCGGTAAAGGAAGTCCGTCAGGGCGAAGGCAACATTGCCGGCGTCAAGATTCCGACTTTCAGCGGGGTTGATTTTAATGTGAGCATTCCCGACTTTTTTACGACGCCGACTTGGATTGATGACGGTATTCGCAGCTTGCAGGGACTTATTTCCTTGCGCCTGGAACGCCGTGTTCTTGAAAAGCAGTATGAGCTCCTTTCCAAGGAACTGCGCACGACGAGCCAGCGCGTGAACCTGTTCGAGAAGGTGAAAATTCCTGAAGCGAAGGACAACATCCGCAAGATCAACATCTTCCTGGGCGACCAGCAGACTTCAGGTGTTGCCCGCAGTAAGCTTGCGAAGGGCAAGGCGACTGCGAAGGCTCTTGCACAGGATGCCGCCGCTCAAAGCGAGGAGGTCGCAGCATGATTACTCCTATGAAGAAGGTGACTGTCCTTACGCTTGCGAGCTGCAAGGAAGAGACGCTCAAGATTCTGCGTGAGATGGAGATTATCCATTTGGTGCCCCTTGCTGCGGCGACCGGTTCTGCGCTGAATTCAGCGAAGGAATCTGTGACTCGCGTCCAGAAAGTGCTTGATGTCATTCCTGATAAGCTCAAGGATGGGGTGACTCCCGCTCCGGTTTCCGTGATGGGCGAGGAAGTTGTCGAGGAAGTCCAGGCGCTTTTGCAGGAACGCAAGGACGCCGAGGCCAATTTGCAGCAGGCCGAAGAGGAACTGGCGAAGTTCTCCTGCTATGGCAACCTGGACCCTGCAACGGTCAAGGAATTGGAATCAAAGGGCGTTTACGTGAAGCTCTACGTGGCTGACGTGAAGAAGGTCCCGTTTGAAGTGGATGGTGACTTTGTTGCCAAGGAACGCTTTGCTACTGGCGAAAACGGCACGTACTTTGCTGTTTTCAGTAACGAAGCTTCGCCGAAGGTCTCTGGAAACTTTACGGAACTCTCGCTTCCGACGAAGTCCCTTGACGCATTCCGCAAGATTAAGGCTGAAAGCAAGGAATCTCTGGAACGCATCGAGCATCGCTTTGCGCAGCTGGCATCTGTTAAGGAAAACGTTGAAAGGCGCCTTGCCGATGTGACGGACGACTACAATCTCGAAGAGGCTTCCGCCAGCATGGCGGAAAGTTCTGCGATTGCCGCGTTACAGGGCTACTGTCCGGCGAACCGCCTTGGCGAAATCAACAGCTTTGCGAAAAAATTCGGCTGGGGCCTCCGTGTGGAAGATCCGACCGAAGAGGACAATGTGCCGACCTTGCTTGGCTACAACAAGCTGACCAAGCCGATGCGCTGCCTCTACGATATCATCGGTATTTCGCCGGGGTATAACGAAGTTGACGTGTCGAGCGTGTTCCTCTGCTTCTTTAGCATATTCTTCGCGATGATTGTGGGCGATACCGCTTATGGTATCCTGTTCCTCGCTCTTGCGATTTTTGCGCGCAAGAAGATGCCGAGGGCAAGTAGCGCCGGTTTCCACTTTGTGTACTTGATGAGTGCGGCGACTATCGTGTGGGGCATGATCAATGCGAGTTTCCTGGGCCTTACTCCGGAACTTGCAGGCTGGAGCTACTACGTTGATATCGCAAACTACGGCTTTGTTCCGGAACCACTTCGCAACATCCTTTACTGGATTCGCAGTGCGGCTCCGATGGACCCGGTCAAGTTCGAAGCCTATAAGCAGTTCTGCGAGGGCTTCAGCTTCTTGCCGAATAGCTTTGTGCCGAAGGCTCCTGGGGTTTCCCAGATGCAGCACATTCAGTTGTTCTGCTTCTGCATTGCGGTTGTGCACCTGAGTATCGCTCATGCCTGGAATGTGATTGTTCGCTTTAAGCGCAAGGACTCCACCTTCATGGCGCAAGTCGGTTGGCTCATGGGTGCCTGGGTCATGTTCTTCCTGGCATGCAACATGGTGCTTGGAATCGAGATGCCTGGCTTCGTCATCCCGGTGTTCTGCGTCGAAGCGGTACTTCTGCTTCTCTTTACAGTTCCTCCCAGCAGGCTCAAGAAGGACTTTATCAGTATCCCGATGCTTGTGCTGGATGTCGTGAACAGCTTTACCGATGTCATTAGCTATATCCGTCTCTTTGCAGTGGGTATGTCTGGTGCCGCCATCGCGGAAGCGTTCAACGGTATGCTTTCCCCGCTGTTTGGTTCTGCCATCGGCATTCTGGGAGCTGCCATTATACTTCTGTTCGTGCATGGCTTGAACATTGCGCTCGCCGTGATGGGTGTCGCGGTTCATGCGGTACGTCTGAATACACTTGAATTTTCTAACGGCTTGGGACTCGAATGGAGCGGTTACGCATTCACTCCGTTCGCCAAGCAAAACAAAGCTTAAACCAAGGGATCGATTTCCCGTTACTGAATGAGGATAATAAAATGGAACCAAATACAATGGTGACTCTTGCTAAAATGGGTGCTGCCGCCGCTCTCGGTGTTGCGGCTATGGGCTCCGCCCTTGGTTGCGGTACTGCAGGCATGTCTGCAATTACCATGTGGAAAAAGGCCTATGCACAGGGCAAGAGCGCTCTCTTTACGCTCCTTGTGTTTGTGGGTGCCCCGATTTCCCAGACGATTTACGGCATGCTTTTGATGAACTTTATCTTGAGCAAGGCTGCTGAAGAGGGCTTTACCAACTGGGCTGGCTGCCTTGGCGCCGGTATCTTCGGCGGTCTTGGCATGATGGCTTCAGCCTGGTACCAGGGCAAGGCTTCTGCCGTGGCTTGCGATGCTCTCGGTGAAACCGGCAAGGGCATGGTGAACTACTTGATGGTTCTCGGTATCGTCGAAACCGTGGCTTTGTTCGTGCTCGTGTTCTCCATGATGGTGCTTTAATCCTTAAGGAGAGTACTTTATGGATCAGGATCAACTTTTAACCTTGGCCAAGATGGGTGCGGTCGCCTCTTTGGGACTTGCTGCCGTCGGTTCGGCCCTGGGCTGCGGTACTGCCGGCATGGCGGCTATCGGGGCCTGGAAAAAGGCGTATCTCAAGGGTAAGAATGCGCTCTTTACGCTGCTTATCTTTGTGGGCGCCCCGATTGCACAGACGATTTACGGCATGCTCTTGATGATGTACATCTTGAACAAGAGTGCTGGTGCACCCGAGAACTGGGCCGCTTATCTCGGTGTCGGTATCTTCGGCGGTATCGGCATGATGGCTTCCGCCTGGTACGTGGGCAAGTCTGCGGCCGATGCCTGCAACGCTCTCGGCGAAACAGGCAAGGGCCTCGTGAACTACCTCATGGTGCTTGGTGTCGGCGAAACTGTCGCCCTCTTCGTCATGGTGTTCTCCATGATGCTCGTGTCGTAAAATAAAAGACAGGCTTGACTGAATGCGTAATACGCTGTAGGTCTGTCGTCTAATAGCAAAAATGACCGGTGGGTACCGGTCGTTTTTGTTTTGTGATGTTTTCCGCGGTAAAAAAGTAGAAAGTTGCATTTCTTTGAAAGCAACGTAGGTTTTGCCGTTGTCGAGTGACATCAAGTACTTGGTGCGTGAAAACTTGATTTTCTTGGTGAAAATTTGATTCCAGTCGTTGCCGAGGTGAATCCAGCTGCTTTTTTTAGTAGGATTACTTTCGTAGATGACTTGTCCGAAGTGGACTTCTTTGGCTTTGTCCCATTCAATGATTTTGGCTGCGATTTGTCTGTGTGTGTGTACTGTTCTTGACGCTAATGTCTGCCGCACCAAGCGTTGGCTTGGCCATCAGTTGAAATCCGCAAAAGTGGTCTGATGTGGTGGAGGGATTGTAGCCGTTGTTTTTAAGTCGATTGTAGTCGTTGAGCGTTCTCACTCCGCTTGTAATTGTAATGGAGACTTTTTTGCCTTTGACTGCGAAATCTTGCAGCTTGTCTCGCACGATTTGAAGATTCTCTGCAAGGAGTGTAAGCAGGCTAAGTTGGTAGTCACTTGGCTCTTCGGAAGTGAATTCGGATAGATTGAAGTTTGTTGTAAGTGGAATTTTTTTATTTATTTTTCCTCTTCTTGTTTTGTACGTAATTTTGTTACTTTAGGTTTAAAGTAGTGTTTTTGCAAAATTCTGTTGTATGAAATGCTCTTGGTAATTAAAAATGCTGCTTTTGGATTCTATCGCTTCGCTCTAGGATGACCGCCAAGGTACGCTTCTGGATGACCGCCGTGGTTCGGTCGCTTGGACGCTTGCTCCAAGACTGTATCGAAGTGGTAGAGCTCAGAAAGAAAATGGAAAATATGAAAAAGTCTTCTTTAAAATATTTATCAATGCTTTACATGAACAGAGACTTTTATGTTTTATCCGCAACGATTTTTTCCAGAGTTTTTGCCGATGTAGTCTGGGTATTTGTTATCAAAGCAAGCTGCGCAGTAGCTTTCGCCATCGCCGGTGCAACTCTTCATTCCTTCGACGCTTAAGTAGCCGAGGCTTTCGACGCCGAGCATCTTGGCGATTTCGGATGGGGTCATTGAGCTTGCCGCGAGTTCTCCTTGGCTTGGAAAGTCCATGCCGAAAAAGCAGGGGTGCGCGACAGGGGGCGATGCGACGCGAATGTGTACTTCGATGGCGCCTGCATCACGGAGCATGCGCGAAAGAATTTTGAGTGTTGTTCCGCGGACGATGGAATCTTCGACAACGCAGACTCGCTTGTTTCTCAATACACCTTCGATGGGGTTGAATTTCAGACGAACTTTTTGCTCGCGAATGTTTTGTGTCGGGTCGATGAAAGTTCTGCCAACGTAATGATTACGGAGAAGTCCGATTTCAAAGCGTATGCCGCTTGCTTGGGCGTAACCTAGGGCTGCTGTTGTGGCGCTGTCGGGGACAGAAATGACGATGTCTGCGTCTACTGGACATTCCTTTGCTAACTGAGCGCCCATTCTACGACGAATTTTGTCACAACTTTGTTCGAAAATTTTTGAGTCTGGACGGCTGAAATAGATGTATTCAAAGATGCAGTGCGCCCTGCGCTCTTTTTGGATGAATCGCTCGGAATGTAAGCCGTTCATGGTGATGGTGAGAAATTCGCCGGGTTGAATGTCGCGCACGTAGTTTGCGTTTAACAAGTCGAATGCGCAGGTCTCGCTTGCGATACACCAGGACTTTCCTAGGCGGGCAATCGACAGTGGACGAAAGCCGTAGCCATCGCGGGCGATGTACATGGTGTTCTTGCTGATGAAAATCAGACAGAAACTACCGGTGAACTTGGCGATGGCTTTCTTGATAGCTTCACTAAGATTCTCTGCTTCGGTGCGGGCTATTTCGTGTAAAAGAATTTCGGAGTCGGATGTGGTTTGAAAAATGTGGCCTTCGTCTTCCATTTCTTTGCGTAGCTCGCCTGCGTTTGTGATGTTTCCGTTATGGACCACCGCTAGTTGTCCCCATTTGCAGCTAACTAGAATGGGCTGGGCGTTTGCAATCGAGCTTGCCCCCGTCGTGCTGTAGCGGACGTGGCCTATGCCTGCGAATCCCTTACATGTGTCTACATTGTGTTCGCGGAGCAGGGTGGATACGAGCCCCATTGATTTGCAGAGTGTAATCTGAGTGCCGTTGGTGACTGCGAAGCCGGCGGATTCTTGACCACGGTGCTGTAATGCGTAAAGTCCCATGGTGATGTTTCGTACAACGCTTTCTCCGTTGAAAATGCCGATGACGCCACATTCCTCGTGAATTTCTTCGAGCATAACCCCTCTTTGAAAATGGACTCCTCGGCTTCGTGAATCTTGGCTTGTCCAAGTGATTGAGCTGGGGAGTGGACGTTTTTAAATGTAGTAAAGTGAAAAAATTGAGGGGGCGTTTTTTTTAGTTCTGTTATGATGGGGCGTTTGTCTTTGGAATGGCGTTGTCGTATTTAGGAGCACTTTAACTTTTGAATTTGTTGAAATGTGGACATTTTTTAACTTTAATTTTTTGTATTTGCTTACATTTTAGCTTTAAATAAAGCATATTTGTTGACTTTTTATATTTAAGAATATATATTCACTATGAAAGTTTTGGTGGTTTGGAGACTTTTTATGCGTAGTATTCGTATTGTTTGGTTAGCTTGCGCATTCGGCTTGAGTGGGCAATGTGCCTTTGCTGCCGACTGGTATGCGAAGGATCCTAAATGGGGCGGTCACGACCCGAGCATTATGCGTTATGACGACGGGTACGCCCTCATGACGACGAACAATCATCTGCTGATGCAGGGTTCCGAGGATGCGCTCCACTGGACGAATTACAAGCAGGCCATGCCCTCGTTCCCGCAATGGCTGAAAAATGTGGCGAACGGCATGGAGGATATCTGGGCGCCTGACCTTTTCAATTTTGGCGGTGATTATCGCATTTATTATTGCGGCTCCGTTTTCGGCAAGCGCAGCTCCGGTATCGGTTTTATGTCTTCGAAGTCCGCAAATCCGAACTCTCCGGATTACGGCTGGACGGACAAGGGCGAGGTCATCCACACGGTCGCGAGCGACAAGTACAACGCCATTGACGCTGACGTGATGCGCGATGCGAATGGCGGCTACTGGATGGCGTTCGGTTCCTTTGGCCTAGGCATTCACGTGGTGAAACTGGATGCGACGACAGGCAAGCGTGCTGACAACCAGATGTACAATGTGGCTCGCCGTACGACGAAGGCTTCGAACGGCGCCGTGGAAGGTCCGAGTTTCATCGAGCATGACGGAAAGTATTTCCTCTTTACGGCTTGGGACGTGTGCTGCCAGCAGGGGCCGAATATTGAGAACAGCACTTACAAGACGGCGATGGGCCGCGCCGACAAGCCCGAGGGTCCGTACTACGACCGTGCGGGGAAGAATTTGGCAGAAAACGGCGGGACGATTCTCCTGGAGCGCTACGGACGCTATTACGGTCCGGGCGGCGGTGACGTTTTCCAGGATGTGAACCGCGTACGCTTCGTGCATCATTATTACGACAACGGTGGCGACAAGTTTGCGCATATCCATGTGCGCGACGTGGTGTTTACCGATGACAACTGGGCCGAAATGGGCCAGCCGTTCCTTGGCCGCTACTTGAGCGCCGAGGCGGAACATGCTGCGATGACGCGCGCTGTCAGTGGCGATCTGAAAATTACGAACAGCGCAACGGCTTCGAATGGCGAATATGTCGCCTACATCAACACGAACGGAAGCAAGCTGCGGTTCCCGATGAACATTCCGCAAGCGGGCGAGTACCTGCTGCGTTATCGCTATGCAAACGGCGATGCTACAGACGCTACGCACAAGCTGACAGTGAATGGCAAGGCGCAGACGGTGACGCTTCCGCCGACGGGCGGCTGGGGCACTTTCCCTGAAAAGTCCGTCGTGAATGTTCCTGTGACGCTCAAGCGCGGCGGCAACTTCATCGAGGTCGCTCCGGGGGAGAACTTCTCCGAACTTGACCGCATCGACTTCTTGCGCATTGTTCGCGATACGCTTCCGGGAAATGGCTTCGATAACGGCATTCGCGTTCGCCTCGACAACGATCAGCTCGCCATCAAGGACGGCGGCTATGCGATTTTCGAAAATGTGGTGACGGATTCCATCAAGGGAAAGAAAATCTCGGTTGATCTTAAGAACTGCGCCGGCGGAACGCTCGAACTTCGCAGCGAGAGCAAGACGGGCAGCGTCATTTCCAAATGTAGCGTTCCGATGTCGTGCGGTAATGATTCTTGGGTAGATGTCGCCTGCAACGGCGACCTCGAAATAACCGGCACCAGGGACTTCTACCTCACGGCATCTGGAATGTCTAATGAACTTTTGGTGGGTAATTTCAAGTTCAAGAATGCGGAAGCGCCGAAGGACACTGCAAAGACGCAGGATACAACAAAGACGCAGGACTCGACTCGCACGGCCTTGGACTTTGTATCTCCTGCGCGTCTTGGCTATAGCGTCTTGAAAACTGTCGATGGCATCGAGGTGCTGTTTGAAAATTCGAAAAATCGCGAAGTGTTCCTGATGAATTCGCTTGGCCGAATTGTGGCGCAACAAAAGACGAATGCGTCTGAAGTGAAATTCCGCAATTTGCCGAAAGGAAATTATGTTGTTCGTGTGAGGGAATAAGCCGAAAGACTTTTGTTGTATGGGACGTTGTTTTGGGATGGGATTGTTTGGCTTGTGCTGAATCGTTGTTGAAGACGAAAGGGAAAAATATGAGTCTGTGGCAGAAGGTTGTGCTTGGAGTGAGTGCTGGAATCTGTTGTGCGGCGGCTGCGAATCCGCTGACGACTTCGTTCTATTCTGCTGACGCGGCTGCGTTAGTTTATCATGACAGCTTGTTTGTATTTGCTGGACATGATGAACAGGGACCGCAAGGGAACAACAACAAGGCGTTCGTGATGAACGACTGGCATGTGCTTGTAACCGACGACATGGACAAGTACCATGATTACGGTGCCGTGCTGAGCGTAAAAACGTTCAAGTGGGCGAATGCGAGCGCTTTTGCAGGCCACTGCGAATACCGTAATGGAAAGTTCTACTGGTTCGTTGCCGTTCACCATGCGACTGTACGGCAGGACGAGGGCTTTTCTATTGGCGTTGCCGTAGCGGACCATCCGTCCGGACCGTGGACCGATGCGATTGGCCATGCGCTCATTGACGACAATACGAAAAATGATGTGAAGTTGAATATCGACCCCGCCATTTTCTACGATGGCGACGATATCTGGATGTATTGGGGCTCCTGGAATGCCGGGCGCCGCGTGAAGCTCAAGGAGAATATGATTGAGCTTGCGAGTACTCCCGAGGATATCAAAATCAAGGACTTCTTTGAAGCGCCTTGGATGCACAAGTTCCGTGGCAATTATTATTTCAGCTATGCTTCGGGTTACCCCTCCACGACGAATTATGCCATGGCGCCTAGTCTTGACGGCCCCTGGACTTTGAAAGGCGTCATCAACGATAAAATGGAAAATTCGGAGACGAACCATCAGGCCATTTTCAAGTACCTCGGACATTGGTACTTTATGTATCACGGCTCCAATTCTCCCGGCGGTTGGACGTATCGCCGTTCGGTGAACATCGACTACCTCTATTACGACCGCGATGGAAACATCCAAAAAATCAAGCGTACGGATGGTGTAGATAAAGTAAATAATGCGCCCGTGGAGGATGGCGGCTATCGTTTGGTGGTGTCGCATAGTGCGCTTGCCCTGGGTGACGAAGACGGAATCGTTGTGCAGCGTGCTGTTGATGAAAATGCGGAAAACCAGATTTGGAAACTTGCGCAAAGCGAAAAAAATCCGCGCCATTATACATTGCAGAATTTCAAGACGAAGAATTTTTACTGCCCTTCCAAGGTGCTGCTCGATACCGTTGCTACGAAGGATTCCCCATGTGAAATCCGCATCGAGAATGCTTCTGTGACAAAAGGCTACTTCCTCTTCGCCGATTACGACAGCGACTATCTCGCCGATGTCCTGAACATTTCAAAAGACGAAGGCATGCCGCTGATTACGTGGGTCCGCACAGGTACCGACAACCAGAAGATTAAACTGGAGAAGGTGACGCTCCCGGAAGTGATTCCTCCCGCTGATACGACGAAGGATACTGTAAAGGATACGGTGAGAACCGCTTTGTTTGAAAGACTGCTCGATGCTCCGTCGGGCTTCTACTATGATGCCAATTCCCGAATCGTTCATCTGGGTGCCTTTACCGAGTGGTCCCTTTTGGATGTGAACGGAGTTGTTCTGCGTCGGGGCTCCGGTTGCGAGTTTCGGATGGGGTTCATTCGTGCCGGAGCCTATTTTGTCCGCTATGGAAAGCGGACTGCGAAAATCATCGTGGACTGATGATTGCTGAATAAGTTTGTTGTAAATCGGAAAATCCGCTGTAGCTTTCGAACTCGCTTGATACGGAATCCGATTTTCCAAGGGCGTACACGAGGATTCGTTTTCTGTCAATGACGCTGCAAAGGGGGCTGTGGAACGGGAGTGTCGCATTTAGCGAGTCCGCCGTGTCTCCTGTAAAATGGAAATATCCTTCCGGGCTGCATTCGCCCGAATTTTCGCGTAGCATCTTGTCTGCTACGGCTTTTTGAGGGTTAATTCTAATAAAAGACTTTGATGAGTGATTCGATTGGAAAATCTCTTTTATAGAAGACTTCGATATTTTTCTGAGGAATTAAGGTATATTGATGTTTGTAAAGAAACATTAAAGGTAGCCTATGTCCCTCTTGGGTTCTCTATTTAACAAGTATTTTGGTCCTGTTTTCGTCAAGGAAGATAGCGATGCTGAGGAACTCGTTGCAAAGATGAAAATGCTTTTGGCAAAGGCTTCAGGGATACTTAAAGAGAAAATAGATGCACTGATTTCTGCTGCCGAAGCTGGACTTTATGGTGAACGTGAAGTTGATGACAAGGGAAATTTTATTCGCCACATAGGAAATGGAAAATATTATCGCAGGGAAGGTCTTCCGTCTCCGATTGCACAAAACGAACGTCATTTGAACGTTATCAAGGAAGTTCGTCGGGAATGCAAGAAAAATGTTTTTTCCCAAGCGCTGTTCGAAAGTGCGTTTCCTGTTTGCTACAGGTCTATTGTTGTGCTAGCGAATTTCAAGACAGTGCAAAATGCCAGAAAAGCCCCCGATTCTGTGCGGAATAGAGTGATTCGTTCTGGTCAGATTGTATCGTATATTAAAAATCTTGAAGAAAAGGATGATCTTACAAAATCATCTGAAGGAGAAATACGTGAACTCATGGAGTACTTCATTGGATACTCCAAGCCGAGCAAATTTGACTATGCGAAAAAATACGAGGCGCTTTTGGCGGAAGAAATGAAAAATGGAACGGGAGAGGTTACATTGAAAGTCGTCAAAAAAGGTGATAAGGCTGGCTATCTATTTTGGGGTTGTTCCGGATTTCCAAAGTGCAGATTCGTGGAAGGAGCGTAAAATGGTGGTTGCAAAGGAGTTCTTCTCCATATCCCATGTCCTTATCGATTGTGAAAATGTGGGCTTGAACGGTTTGCTCGATTTGGTTGTGCAAACAGACGGTTCTCCGATCAAGTTCGTCTTGTTTCACAATGCGTCTAATAAGCTGAATATTCCGTTAGACAAACTCAAGGATTTAACCAATGCTGTTACAGAAGGGCGACTTGAAAGTATTGGTCTTTCGATTCCGCAGAACATGACCAAAAAGCAGGCGGAAAATGCCTTGGATTTTTACATTGCCTTTTATATGGGGCAGGTTATGCCTCGTGAACCGTTTGATAGTCATTGCGTGATTCTTTCTAAAGATCGAGATTATGATCCGCTGATTTTGCATGTGCAAAAGGAATTTGATGCTAGTCGTTGCGAACGTATTGATTCGTATGAAAAATTGGCGAAACGACTTGGATTTTCGTTAAATGAGGAACAGCCGAAGGTTTTGCCCACGGTTAGAAAAATGACTTTTGATGTTGGACAGCTTGACGTTGATGTTGATAAGTTTGTCCCGAAGGTGAAAAAGCTTCTCGATGGAATGGCTAAAAATCTGCCCTCGACAAAGATAAAACTACAAAGGACCATAAAAAGCTGGCTTATGGCTGATAAATTGACAGACGCGGATATTTTGCAAATTATAAAAGCTTTACAAAATGCAGGACATTTGTCTTTTGACGCTAATGGCAATAAACTTCAGTACAAATAAAGTCGTTTATTCTCCGAGTTTCGCCTGAAGTTTTTTGATTTTGGCCTGCAATTTGGCGATGATTTTAGCCGATTGTTTCCGTTCTCGTTTAATACCTTGTTCAATACCTTGCACAATACCTTGCAGAAGTCCTTTTGCGATTCCTTCCTCGATGTAGCTGTCACGAATGGTTTTGTAGGGTGGTCTTACGAAGTCCATTTCAAATACCTCCTTGAAATTGGTGGATACGCGGCGTCCTATTCTCCGAGTTTCGCCTGAAGCTTCTTGATTTGGGCCTGTAATTTTGCGATAATCTTTGCCGATTCCTCCCGCCCTTGCTCAAGCCCTTCAGCGTGGCCTTGCAGAATCCCTTTTGCGATTCCTTCCTCGATGTAGCTGTCACGAATGGTTTTGTAGGGTGGTCTTACGAAGTCCATTTCAAATACCTCCTTGAAATTGGTGGATACGCGGCGTCCTATTCTCCGAGTTTCGCCTGAAGTTTTTTGATTTTGGCCTGCAATTTGGCGATAATCTTTGCCGATTGTTTCCGTTCTTGTTCAATACCTTGCAGAAGTCCTTTTGCGATTCCTTCCTCGATGTAGCTGTCACGAATGGTTTTGTAGGGTGGTCTTACGAAGTCCATTTCAAATACCTCCTTGAAATTGGTGGATACCCAGCCGTCTAAATATACATCGAGGGAATGTAGCAGGTCAAGCCTCCCGATTTGCGGCAATTCTTTGTGTATTCGCTTGATGATTCTCTTGAAAAATTCCCTGTTCTGTTCTGGATTGCGGACGTATTTCAGTGCGCTGATAAATGCCGCGAGTCTGACGCTGAATTTTTCGCACGTCTCGTCGGGAATGTCCTTTACATCGAGCATGAGGCATTTGAACGGTAGCGATAGCGGGCGGAGTTCTGGGGGAATGCGGGTGATGTCTTTTAGCGGATTCCATTTGTCTTTGCCGTTGTAGAGGATGATGGCGATGGAAGGAATTCCGTTGCGAAAGTTTTTTTGCATCCGTTTGTACATCAGGTGGTAATGGTAGCGAATCATTTGCTTCATTACATTGTTGTCGGGTGTGGACTTGTGCTCTAGCAGAAATCCGACGTTGACTTCAAAGGGGGTGTTTGCGATGTTCTGCGGCTGTCGCTTGTACTTTTCTAGAATTTCGTCGCGGATTTTTGCTGCAAATGCGAGGTCCGCGTAGCCTGTCGTAGCGGTATCGCTGTAGTCTCCGGGAATGCGAATGAACGTTTTGATGTCCAGAAGATTGTAGATTTTGCCGAGTTCCGCGTTTTGCGTTGCCAGATATTGCAGAAATTCTAGAAACGTAGGAATGTCCGAAAGAACGTCTCGGCAAAAGGAGTCGTGGGAGAGCGTCATTTCCATTTTCTATTTGATGCAGCTCCATTGAAATTGCTGCGGCCTTTATCTTCTAAAAGCCTTCGGAAATCATATAGAAAAAATTTGAAAATGAACAGTTAATGTTTTTTTATAGCTTCGCCTTGTTTCCTGCTTAGGAAACGCTTGCGAGCTGATGTGAATTTACAAATAAAGTCGCTAAATTTGTGAAAGCTATAGTTTGCAAACTGCTATGGCTCTATGGTTATGGGCGTGCCATCCTTTACGGCATTGTAGATTTCTTCGATTTCGTCGTTGGTGACGGCGATGCAGCCTGCCGTCCAATCCTTCCATCTGTGCCAGAATGAAAAAAGGAATGCAGGGACTTTGTTTGGAAAACCGTGAATCATGATGTCGCCGCCGGGGGAAAAGTTGCCGGCTTTGGCGGCCTTGACTTGTTCATCGTTTGGGTATGATATTTTCAGAGATAGGTGAAACGCGCTTTTCGGGTTGTGCAATTCAATGTGGTAATGGCCTTCGGGAGTCTTGTTGTCTCCTGATTTTACTTTGGCGCCGATGGGCGTTTTTCCGAGCGATATTTTGTACGATTTGACGATTTTATCCCCATGGCGAAGATGTATCTGGCGCTTTGCTTTTTCTACGAGAATGTTGTCTATGCTTTCCGTTATTGCCATGTGCTCTGAATTCTCCGATGAACAGGAAAAGACGAAAAATATTGCTAAAAGAAGGTAAATGATGCGCCCAAGGCTCATGCTTGCTCCTAAAAATGACCGCTTAGAATATACCTTTTTCGGGTTTAAACGTGAGTTGTTTTGCGCTTTTTTCGCTTTTGCATGTGCGGAACTGCGGTTGTGGCGGTTTGTCTTGAATTTGGGTGCCGCATTTTTCTGCGAAATAATCTATATTGTTGCAAAAATAGAGAGTTTCTCTTATTCTCGCCTTGAAATCTCGACCATTTCAGAACAAGAGGATAAGACGGACGCTCACGTCTGCCGGCGTGCAAATGTCGGCAACGATTCGTATTGTAGGCTGTTTTTATAAGCAGTCCGCTTTTCCGTGTCGGCCTTTACGGGGCGTGGGTTGTTTGCCTTATTTGTTCGGGCTGTCGAGAGCCTCAAGGTATAAGGTCATTCAACTCCACGCCTTTTTTTTGTGCGCGGAAAATGATGGAACAAGAGAAGTTCCCATGAGTTGCTCTTGTTCTTGCCTTGGAATCTCGACAGTTTCAGAACAAAAGGATAAGAGGGTACTCCAAATCTGGACGTGTGCGCGCCCCGTTTTTTGCGTGGGTGCATTGTACGCCCAGTTTATTGCGTATTCTCTTTTTTGATGTCGCTGGTCCATGAATCCCGGAACGGGAGCGTTAAACGCTTCAAGTTCTGGAGAATGGAATGGACAACGTTGCGCAGGCTCTCCCCGTTCGGGAAATCTATGATGTGTATCATGGAGCCGTTCTCCCGTTGTTGTTGAAGGATAAGACCACCGGCAAAAACATCTTGTGGGCGACGGATGAATACGAGTCCATTTCGCCTAGAGACCAAATCCAGTTCAAGGAAATTACCGGCGGAAGTTTGATGCTTGTCCGCCCACGAATCGCCAAGTCGCTGGAGGCCCAGAAGGACCGCACCAAGAAGCGTGCGGAGGTCTTTACACCGGCCTGGGTTTGCAATCAAATGAACAATTTTCTTGACGACGAATACTTGGGGTATGTCGGTGCATTCAATACAGAAACGGAGAAATCCTGGGTGTCCACCCGAAAGAAGATTCTGTTTAATGATGGAAAATCCTGGCAGGATTACATTGGCCTGACTAGGCTGGAAATTACCTGTGGTGAAGCTCCTTTTGTAACGAGCCGCTACAATCCTACCGATGGCGAAATCATAAAGGTCAAAGACCGCATCGGGTTCTTGGATAGGAAACTCCGCGTGGTGGCCGAAAATGCCGATGGCGATGAGTACAAAGCGTGGTCTAGGCGTGCTATGGAAAGTTCGTACGGATACGAGTATCAAGGCGATAACCTCTTGATTGCGCGAATCAATGTCTTTCTGACTTGGGTGGAGCACTGGGAAAAGAAACTGGGCGAAAAACCGGATGTCAAGACGGCGAGGAGTGTAGCCAATGTGATTGCCTGGAATTTTTGGCAGATGGACGGACTTACGGGGCGAACTCTGCAAATTCAGGAAAAGAATTGCGGACAAATTGTGTTACCAGGATTTGAACAAACGGTCAATTCAAAAAACTCCTGCGAAGAATCCAAGGAATGCCTGATTTATGATTGGCGAAGTCACTGCGCCCGGACCTACAACTCTTTAAAAACAAAGGAGAATGGATAATGAAAAAGTTCTTTGCCGTAATTGGAAACCCGCCGTATCAAGAAGAGTCTGAAAAGAACGGAAGGCAACCTCCCATTTATAATTTGTTTATGGATGAGGCGTTTAAGGTGGCTGATTGTGTAGAACTGATTACTCCTGCTAGGTTCCTTTTTAATGCTGGGCAAACGCCTAAGGCATGGAATGAAGAACGATTAGATGATAATCATTTCAAGGTTCTAGACTACCAAGCTGATGCGTCTCTTGTATTCCCAAATACCGACATAAAGGGAGGCGTTGCTGTGACAATTAGAAATAAAAATAAAGAGTATGGGAAAATAGGCGTTTTTACAGAGTTTAAAGAATTAAATTCAATACGCGAAAAAGTATGGAAAGAAAATGAACAAGAATCAATGTCTAGCATATGTGTTGGAGCTGTTCCGTACCATTATACAGAGTTGTTAAAAAAAGATCATCCTGAATGGATTGAATTGGCTGGTGAATCCTTTGATTTAAGAACGAATGCCTTGGATAGATTAGCTGAAAAAATTTTTTTTGAAAAAAATATTGCAAAAGAGTCTTGCGTTAAAATATATGGCCTGTACAAGAAAAAACGTATGGCAATGTGGGTTTTAAAAGATTATATAAAAGGCCCGAATAATTTCAGTAAATACAAGGTTCTAGTTTCTAAAGCTAATGGTGCGGGTAGATTTGGCGAACCTCTTTCGGAAATGATTTGTGCGGAACCATTTTCAGGACATACTCAATCATTTATTTCTATAGGAGCATTTTCTACAAATAGAGAAGCTAAGAATGTAGAACGGTATATAAAAACAAAATTTGCTAGAGCTCTTTTAAGTATTTTACGAACAACACCGGATACAACTCCGTACAAATGGAAATACGTCCCTCTCCAAGACTTCACTTCCAAATCCGACATTGACTGGTCCAAATCCATTCACGAAATTGACTTGCAATTGTACAAGAAATACGGCCTCAGCAAAGAAGAACAGGATTTCATCGAATCTCATGTCAAGGAGATGGTCTAATGTCAAACGTCACTCAAATCAAGACCATGCGGCCGGTAAACCGCGCCATTTACGCCTACACCACTCCCAATGATATTTCCCATAATGGTTGGATTAAAATTGGCGATACCGAAGTCAATTTCGGCGAGAACCTGAATGATGCTGTCAAGGACCGAATCCGTCAGCAAACCCATACATCCAACACAAAGGCGAACATCGAATGGGCAGGCAAAGCGGAATTCGAAGATGATTTGACTCCTTTTAGGGATTATGACTTCCATAAGTACTTGACGAACAAGCAAAATATTGAACGCAAGCCGAAAACCGAATGGTTCAAGACCGACTCCAAGACATCTAAAAAACACTTTCACAATTTCAAGGAAAATCACGGCATCCTTACCGAAATGGAAGGAACCCAGTTTTACGAACTTCGTGACGAGCAAGAAGAGGCCGTTCGCTTCACAAGCGAATATTTTGAAAATCACAAACTGGTGAAAATTCTGAAAAAGGACAAAGCTCCGGAATACCTTTGGAACGCCAAGCCGCGTTTTGGAAAAACTCTCGCAGCATACGATTTCTGCAAACGAGTTTGCGCAAAGAACGTTCTTATCCTTACAAACCGCCCGGCCATTGCCGATAGCTGGTACTGTGATTATGCCAAATTCATTGGAACGGAGGGTGGCTACTACTTTGTAAGTCAAGTTGATGTTTTCAAAAAGAATCCGCAAAAGTACAAGCATGTTTTGACCCGAGATGAATTTTCTATCGCCGTCGGCAAAAACAGGTTAGGTTGTATAGAATTTATATCTCTGCAAGATCTCAAAGGCGCGAAGGCTTTTGGCGGTGAT
>JAZLIJ010000289.1:0-30833 GCA_045617325.1 Fibrobacter sp. | reverse complement strand
TCCGCGCCGCCTAGCGGCACTGCACGGGACGTAGGCAAACCGTGTCAATTCGCCCCTCCCATGGCCGATTTTGCGTCTCCGCGCCTAGGCCTGCAACTTTTTCCAAATTTTTGACAGATTAATTTGCCGATTTCAGAATGGAATCTACATTTAGGATAGATATCAACAACAAATTAGGCTAACAGAGCCTTCAAAAAAAAACACCTCGCCGTATTGACGAGGTGCATTGTTAAGATTGTAGCGTGTTACTTGAAACTGTTCAGAAGAGCGCAGGCTCCTAAGTAGGTGGATTCGCGTTCGGCGTTTTCTATGACTTCTGTATCTGTGGCGTAATCCATGCCTTCGATGGTGTAGCCGACTTCATAGCTGGATTCGCTTATCCAATGGTAGGTGTATACAAGAGTCATTCCGGAGTTTTCAATTGTGAAAACCCAATCATCGTCTTCGGGATTGATTTCGTCACACCCCTTCAGAATGTCCTGCTTGCTGGAACTGCTGGATTTTGCCTTTTCGCTGCTGCTGGACTTTGCCTTTTCGCTACTGCTAGATTTAGCTTTTGCGCTGCTGCTGCTCTTTTCCTTGCTGCTGGAGCTTTCCGGCTTGTATTCCCAATCAGGGTTCAAGTTGATTCTCTGGCAGAATTTCATGGTGCTTATGAATAGATCTTCTGTGTTATCCCTGTCAAAGTATTTTTCGATAGAGAGTCCATCTTTACAGATGGTTTCGAAATTTTCCGTTTTCTCTTCTTGACATTCTTCGTAGATTTCTTCGTCATCGTATGTGACAGTTTTAGTGCATATTTTGTCAGCGTAGGAATAGTCTTCGTCATCGAGATCTTCGCAGACGACTTTTGTTTTGGCGATGATGCTTCCATATTTTTCTTCGTAGGCGAATTCCCATGTCTTGTCGCTCATCTTGAAGTCGCAGCCGTGACCGCGATAATAGCCGCCTTCGTATTCAATCAAGGTGAAATCGCTTTTGTCCGTTTTAGTCGCGCTGCTGCTGGAAGATTTCTTTGTGCTGCTGCTGGAGGTTATCTTTTTCCCGCTTTCTTCTTTGCAGGATTGTTCCAAGCTCTTTTTGAAAAATTCCAAATCTTCTTTGTCGCCTTTTTCAGTTTCTGTTACGGTAACGGTTTTTCCGTCGCATTTGACGGATGTAAGGTCTTCGTCTTCCTTTGATTCTTTGCAGACCTTGTCGGCATAGGCTTGCGAGGTCATCTTGCTGACCGTTGTTATTGTGATTTTTCCGTCTTTATAGGTGAGAGATGTCTCAGCGGTACCATAGCCGTCTATCTTGTAGATCATCTTGAACGGGTCTTTTTGAATTGTACAGCTTGTGGTGACTTCGTCGTCACCTGCAGTTGGGGAAGATTTGCCGCTGCTGCTGTCATCGCCGCAGGCCAAAAGGCCGAAAGATGCGGAGAGGGCTAAAGCCATACCGAATTTTCTGAATTGCATAGAATGCTCCTTGTGTATTTTTTTTTTGTGTAAAAAATAACTAAAGCTGTCGGAAATATTTAGAAGATGGTTTGAAAATGGGGCGTTGGAACTTGCTGTAATGGACAATAGGAAGTAGACAGTAGAAAGTAGACTGTAGGAAGTAGACTGTAAATAGTGGCTCGGCTTTTGTCGAGCGGATAATGAAAGGCTCGTCGGGAATGGCGTTTTTTGCTTTTTTGGGGTTCAAAAAGGCTTTAAATGGACCCCAAAATGGTCTTTAGTTTGTTTTTGGGGTTAGTTTTTATGTATAAACTAATATTCTTGATGGCCTGACATTTTGGACGTAAATCGAACTTTTTATCGTTGAAATTGAATTTTTATCCGAAGAACATAAAATCGTTTTTAAAAGCTTTCGACCCACTTGCCGCGAGCTATGGCCCGATTGTAAATGGGTGCATGCATCCCGTTTTCCTTACGGCTGAAAAAGACGAGATAGTTGGAGACCATGTCGGCGAGGTGGCAACAGTAGCGTGCCGTGTAGATGTTGTGATGCTTCTGGTGAAAGCAGGAGACGATGAGTAGCTTATTTCGCTTGACGTATTTCTGCGCAAATTTCGGGAGCTCTTCTGGAAGGGCGCATCCCATGAACCAGATGGCCGAACCGCCGAATTTTAATACAAAGTAAAGAATTTCTACTTCGGCCTTGGAGTGGAATGTACCTACGATGCACTTGTGCTGTTTTCCTTTGGCCATGGCCCACTGTTCGCGGATGATGTCGATGGCTGCATCTTGCGAGCGCGATGCGAAAACGCCGATGCGTGAAGAGGACGCCTCGAGCAGTTGAATGTTGCCGATGAAGTTCATTCCTGTAGTTTCAAAATTTTGCATTTTTTCCTCGAAAAAAAAAGACCGCCCTTCGATTTTTCGAAAAACGATCTGATAAAGAGAATTGGATGAATTGTAGCCTTATGTCTCTCAACATACAAAAAGGAAATGACGCAGACAAATTTTTTTGCAATGTAATTGCTTTTTTACTTTTTTTCTAAATTTTATCCCTAGAATTTGAGTTGGATTTATGAGCAAGATTTTTAAGGAAAATTCCGGATATAAACCGTTTTTGATTTCCATTGCCCTCATGTCCATTGGCTATGGGCTTTACAAGGGTGTCATTGATAACTACTTGGCCGAAGTCGTGGGCATGGGCGAATTTGACCGCGGCATCTCGGAATTCTTTCGAGAGTTGCCGGGGCTTGCGCTGATTTTCATCCTCGCCATTTTCTACAAGTTCTCCGCCGAAAAGATGTACAAGATGGGCCTCGTCGTGATGCTCATCGGCATGGTGATGCAGTCGGTGATTTCGCCTCACAAGGTGCTTGTCATTTTGGCGATGTTCCTGTTTTCGTATGGCGAGCATATTCAACTCGGCATGAAGAGTACGCTGAGTCTTGAGTACGGCAAGCCGGGTGCCGGCGGGCGCGCGCTCGGGTGCCAGACTTCGATGCAGCAAATCGGAAATTTGGTGGGCTTTGCGGCAGTCATTGCGCTGTTCTCGATTACTGCGATGAGTGGCGCCGCGTTTTACCAGCGCATGTTTGTCGTCGCTGCCGCGTTCATTGGCGTTGCGACGTTTGTTTCGTTTAGGCTCACGGGCGACAGCAAGACGGATGAAAATAAACGTCGCTTTTACTTCCGCAAAAAGTTCAGCAAGTATTATATGCTGGAGATGTTCTATGGCGCGCGCAAGCAGGTGTTCTTTACGTTCGGGCCGTATGTGCTGATTCTATTCTACGGGGCGGATGCGCGACTCATCAGCCTTTTGTTTGCGGTTTCTGCGGTGGCGTGCTTCGTGTTTTCGCCGATTGTGGGGAGAATTATCGACCGCCTGGGTTACAAGCCCGTGATGATTGGCGACACTTTGATTCTTGTGATTGTCTGCTTTTTCTACGGGTTTGCGCATCATTTGTTCGATATGCATACGGCGATGATTATTTGTTGCGTGAACTACGTGCTCGATTCTGTGATTTCGCTTGCCTCGATGGCGACAAGCGTGTACGTGCAGGATCTTTCGGATAACAAGAACGAAATGCGCGCGACAATTTCTACGGGACTTTCGGTGAACCACTTGGTGACGGTCTTTATCGCACTTTTTGGCGGCTGGATTTGGCACGCCCTTGGAATTGAAACCCTGTTTATCGTGTCTGCGGTGCTTGGCCTTTGCAATAGCGCCTACGCTGCGACCATCAAAGTGAAAAAGAAGGCTGTATGAAGTTGATTGCGCTTTTCTTTAGCCGTTTTATGGCGATTATCGTGCTTGCTGTGGCGGCGCTTGCGCTGTTTGTGCCTGCGAGCGGCGTTTGGATTCCGCTCAAGGCTGTGAACTATCTTTTGATGGTCGTGATGTTCGGCATGGGCCTTACCATGAAACTGAACGATTTCAAGGTGGTGTTCGTGCACCCGAAGGAAATGATTGTCGGTTGCGTGGCGCAGTTCACCGTGATGCCCTTGCTCGCTTTTGCGCTTGGAAAAATTTTCGGATTGGAAGCTGCCCTTTTGGCGGGCGTGATTCTCGTGGGAACTTGTCCGGGTGGCACATCGAGCAACGTAATTACCTATATGAGTAAGGGGAACGTGGCTCTTTCCGTAGGCATGACGAGCGTGAACACGCTTCTTTCGCCGTTACTCACTCCTGCCATTACCTACCTGCTTTTGCGCACTTCCGTGAACGTGGACGTGTGGGCCATGTGCCTTTCCATTTTGCAGGTGGTGATTCTGCCGATTGCGCTCGGTTTCGTGGTGAACCGCTTTGCCGGGAAGTTTGTCGCGCGTGCCGTGGAACTTTTGCCGGTCATTTCTGTGATTGCCATCTGCCTGATTGTTGCTACTGTAGTGTCGCACAATGCTTCGAAAATTATGTCTACGGGCGCGATTGTCTTTGTCGTGGTGATTTTGCATAACTTGCTCGGTTATGCCTGCGGTTTTGGCGTCGGCAAGCTTTTCCGCATGGATTTGGCGAAGACGAAGGCGTTGACGGTGGAAATCGGCATGCAGAATTCCGGCCTTGCGACATCCTTGGCGGCAAGCGCTTTTCCGAGTCTTGCCATGGCGACGGTTCCTGGCGCCATATTCTCTGTGTGGCACAATATTTCGGGCGCCGTTCTCGCCGCTGTTTTGCAGCGGAAGAAGTAGCTGATGGGGATTGCGGTAAACAGCCGCTTTATACTGCCACATTAAACCGCCGCATGCCGCGATTAAACTGCTGCACGTCGCAAAAAAATCGCAAAAATGGCGCAATAGGTCACTAAACTAGTGTGAAAAATTGTTTTAGTGACCTTTTTTACTGATAAATTAATTTAAATAATGCGCTTTTGAAGCAAAATGGGTCACTAAAAGAGGCTTTTTCGTAGATTTGGTGACCTTTACGGTTGGAAAATGGGAACGAATGACTGCTTTTGAACGATTTTGTTGCGTATAAATTAAAATTCAGGTCACCGAATTGGAAAAATGACGCTGTTTAGTGACCTTTTTTTTATGAAAATGTGAATTTTAGGGACGAAATCACAAAAAAACAGACCCCTTGCGGAGCCTGTTGGAGTGAGTGTGTGAGAGATGAAATTATTTTGTCTTGAATATTTGAATGGTTCTGTTGCGGTCCTTGACGATGTAGATTCCGTTGCGGAGACCTTGCTGAATTTCGCTCCAGCCGCTATTCAAATCGCGAGCTTCGAATGAGGTGATTCGATTGCCCTGGATGTCAAAAACGGTGTAGGTCTTGATTGCCGCTTGCAGCAACATTGGTTGTGCCAGCGAAAGTTCCTCGGCTTTGTGCTCGCTGAATTCAACCCAGTCCAAGTTGAAGTAGGGCTTGTCAACCTGGATTTTCAGCGTGTGAGGCCCTTTGGCGATTGGCGCGATAATCGTCTTTACATTTTCGAAAGTTTTCCAGTCGCCGGTATTTGGAACCGCTACCGTCGCGATGCTTTTCTCGTCCACGAGAATGGAAAATTGTCCGTTGTCGCCGGCGGAAGCTATGCGGGTGACGACTTCCAGGGATTCGGCGGAGGTGACGTTCACGGTGTAACGCAGCCAATCGCCTTCGTATGCGTAGGCGTAGACGATGGCGTCTCCTGCGCTGTCGAGGCCTGCGTTGTCTTCACGGTAGATGGCGTTCTCGTTTTCGACATCGTTGTCCATGAAGCCTCGGCCGTTTTCGCCCTTGTCGTAGTTTTCCGCTTCGATTTTACCGGGGATGGAGAGGGTGTCCTTGAAGGGTGCGATAGGCACTGTGTCTGCGGAAAGATCGACTTTGCTTCCGTAACCTGCGGCGACGATGTTCGCCTGTACCTTGTCGTCGATGGAGTCGGGCGGGCAGCCGATGGTCATGACGCCTTCGTAGAATGTGCCAGCGCCGCCGTCGCTTCCGTCGCCGCCGTTGCCGAGAACGATGGCGCCCTGGAGTTTGCGCGGGCTGTAGCCTTTTTTACGCGGGCCGTCCCACATAGTGGTGAGTTTCCCTTTTTGGGCGCTGCCGCCTTTCAGTACGAAGGTGCCGTCGTTTGGGCCCTTGAGCATAGCGGTCGCGTAGTCCGCGTCAATGGTGAGGGCGTTCGGCCACGGTGTCGTATGAGTCTTGCCCCACATGTAACCCGCATCGTCCCCTTTGAACACGCCGTCTTCCAGGTCTGCGGCAACCCAGGGGCCAGTGCCTTGTCCGGGTCCGCCCCAATCCACGTCGTCACCGAAGTAGACGCATTCCATGGTTCCTGGGCCATCGTCGTTGCCGGTGGTTTCGGCGTTGCCGTAGTTGAAACAGCAACTGTTGTTATAATGTCTGCCGTCAACGACCATGTACATGGATTCCTCTTCGTCACCGGTCGCGACGCCCTTGGTGTTGTTGTTGCGGTAGCCCGTGGCAGACCAGGCGTCACGATAGAAACCGTAGACTTTGTGGCCGTTTGCGTAGGCGGGCGCCTTGTTGGCAATCGCTTCTTTGCCGCCTTCCTTGAGCCAGAATACTGGAGGCGACTTTTTCAAGTCGTTCTTGTAGCTTGTCTGGTCGTAAATGATTGAAATGGTGCAGGAAGTGCCTGCGCAGAATTCGTCCTGGACGGAGGATTTTGCGTAGCCACCCATTTTGATGACCGGAACGTCCTTGGTGGAGCCGTCGGCGCGGCGGACCTGGTAGAGATTCCCGTTGTAGTTGCCGAAGAGTGCGCGTGCGAGACTGTGGGCTGCAACGCAGGGTGTACCTGCTCTCGCGTAAATGTCGCAGGGCCCTTCGCTTGCAAAGGCCGCTGAGGATAACGCCAAAAACACCGCAATTGCGGAACGTGATTGATTCATACCAAATATCCCTCTCAAAGTATTGTGTAGTCTAAAGATATTTTTCGGGAAAAGGATTTTTTTGGTATTTTATGAATTAGCTTTGTAGTTTTTACAAAGATGATTTTAAGCAGGCTCTTTTTTAGAGATTGATTTTTTTGTTTAATTACTAAGGAGAATGGTAAAGTTGCATTGAATATTTGGGGAAAATCCTATGCTGAATATGGATGAAATCGGTGACTACAGAGACTTGCTCAAGAATTACTACACCCAGCGCAAGCTGGAGATGCCTCTCTATTCCTACAAGATGATGGGACAGAAGCTGGGGCTTGAAACAAGCCAAATGTTTCGCGTGCTGAACAAGGAACTTCATCTGCCGAATCGCAGTATTCCATTAGCGAAGGATTTGCTGGAACTGAAGGGCCGCAACGGAGAAATCTTCGAGATTCTCGTGGCGGCATCCAAGACGAAGTCACCGACAAAAAAAGACAAACTTTACAAGATGGTGCTTTCGCTTCAGGATGTAGATTTGCGCAAGTTCAATGCGAGCGAATATCTCTTTTTGAGCAAGTGGTGGATTCCCGTGGTGCGTGCGCTTATCGAGATGAACAGCGGACATGCAGAAGTTTCGCGGCTAGTGAAGCAGATTTCTCCTGCGGTTACGGAGGGTCAAGTCCGCGAGGCCATCGAGGTGCTCAAGGACTTGAAGCTGATTACTCCGCTTGCCTCCGAGCGTTACGCGGTGACGACGGCGAATTTCACGTCGATTGGTTCTGCAACGAAGGCGACTGCAATTCGAAGCTACCAGAATCAGCTTTTGACGCTTGCGCAGAATGCGCTTGTCGCTGTGGAGCCTTCCAAGCGGAATATTTCGTCTTTGCTTGTGGGTGTCGATGACGACTGCTTTTCGGATTTGAACGAGATGACGCTCGAGTTCAGGCGGCAGGTCCAGAAGCGGGCGGGCGAGGTGAAGAATGTGCGGCGAGCGATGCAGTTCGTGTTCGCGCTGTATCCTGTCGCCGAAATGGATGAAGAGGAATCGGGGAATGCGGGGGTGAGAAAATGAAAAAATCCTGTGTGTCGTTTTTTTTGCTGTTGGCTTTTGCGTTTTGGAATTGTTCCGACAAGGATGTGGCAGGCATCAGTTCCGTGGAGACGGGAAATGCTTGCGTCATTAAGGTTGTCGATGAAAATGCGGAACCTGTGGTGAATGCTGTTGCGCGTTTGCGCCCTGCGAATTACTTGGCGGCCTTGTCGGATGGGACGCTTGCGGATTCTTCGCTGGTGTTTGAACTTGTGACGGATTCTGCGGGCTATATTCACATTGACAGCTTGATTGCGGATTCCATGACGCTTGAAATTTTGGATGGATACCGCGGAGTCTTTGCAACACTTTCTTCCGAAGATATGCAACCGGGCGATTCTACGGAACTCGCTGTCGCTCGTCTTGGAAAATTGCGCGGCCGTGTTAAAATGCCGCAAGACATGGAGTTCGCCTGGGTGGAAATTTACGGCACCGACCGCAAGGTGAAAACCGACAGCGAGGGAAATTACGAAATTGATTCGCTTGCGCCTGCTGCGTATGGCGTGCATGTGGTGGTGGGCGATTCGACATTCAACGAAATTGTGCTGGTGAAGTCTGCTGAAATCACAGAGGAAAAGGTTGTCACGCTCATCGATTTTGAATCGGGGATTACTTCCCATTTGGATGTGAAGCACGAGTTTGTCGGATTTATGGACAAGATGGATTCCGACGTGGTGACGGTCCCTTCGATAGACAATCCGATTGAAGGTGTCGAGGAGGCGGGCGCCGGGCGAGAGGGACATGCGTTCCATTGGACTTCTTCAAAAGCAAAGGGCGGCAGCTGGTCATTCTTTGAAGTTGAGTTCTGCCCTTATGATGCGTCTTGTGATTTGAGCGCCTTGGATTCCGTGGAATTCTATATTCGCGGAACGGGAACTTTCTCGCTTAATTTGGAATCCCTGGGCAATGCGAACTATCAGGGCAAGGCGATGCATTTGGATTCTCTAGATTCCCCAAACGAATGGATTCGCAAGAGTATTAAGCCTTCTGATTTTGACAAGCCCGATAGCAGCTGGGGAAATTTCGGCTGGGATATCGTCCGCACGAAGATGACGAGTTTATCTGTTTTTGCGATGGATAATGCCGAAATTTGGCTGGATGATGTCAAGTTGTATGGGATAAGGCGCGATGATTTGAGGTGAGGCGCGGGATGTGTGAGTTATTAAGTATGAATTATAAGTTATGAGATGAAAGTTAGGCGCTTCGCGCGAAGGAACTCTGATGCGAGATGCTTTAGGGATGCGGCGGTGGGATCCCGTGTCGGAGCTCTGGATGACGGTTCCGTAGGTAAGCGAATGTCCCCTCACCCACAATCTCCGTGCATTTCCAGCTGCAAATCACTGTTCACTAATTCCGCATCTCACCTCTACAAAAATTGTTCATTGTTCATTGTTCATTGCACAATCGCTTCGCTCTTGTGCCAAAAGCACGCAAGGTTATGAAGCAGCAAAATGCTGGCATTTTGATATTTCATAACCGCAGCTGCGAACGCCTACGGCGTTCAATGCTGGCCTCGGTCATCCCCGTCTAGCGAGGACAGGTGTCCGTGCAACAATGCGCAAGCGAATCAAGCAATCGTAAACTTGTTTACGATTATTTGTGAGCGAAGCCATGGACGCTGAAAGCGTCCACCACGGCCGCGACACTCGACCTACGCATTTGTGTTAATTGTTAATTGTTCTCTACTGCCACGAGTTGAGGAAGCCCATGCCGAGCGAGAAGTGGACGCGTGTCGGACTCAAATTCTTTGGAAGCGGGAACTTGACTGGAGTTGGCTTCCAGCCTCCTTCGAGATTGTCGTCTTCGCCGATGCGGCTTAAGGCGCGTGCAAACATCAGCGTGATGTCCACGGGGACGCTGTAGAACAGCTTGTTGCTCATGCGGAAGGATATGCCCACGGAGCGGTCCCAGAAACGGTGGTCTGTGAATTTATCCATATCGATGAACTTGCCGTTCCAGGCGGCACCGATTTGCGCGAACAAGTCGATGTAGAAATCTCTTGTGGAGAAAATCCAGAAGGACTTGCGCCAATCTTCGAAGATGGGCAAGATGTAGTGCAGCTCCGCCATCGCAGTTCTTGTGCCTGCGCGGGTGTAGTCTTCGCTGCTGCGCAAGTAGGGGTAACCTTCGAGGAATACGGGGTTGTAATAGTAGCTGTCGAGTGTGTCTTCCTTGGCGTCCGTGTTCCAGTTGAAGATGCTGCTGATTTTTCCGCCGGCGGCGAGGCGCGCGCCTGTGAATGGCATCTGGAGGGAGCCGTAGAGACCGATGTCGAATTCGTGGATGCCGAACTTTCTGTATCTCGGCTTGATGCCGCCGCTTTCTGTGATGATGAAGCTTTCGGAGAATTTGCCCTGGCGCGAGAGGTCGCTGTTCATGTAAAAGTAAGAAAGCGTGAACCCGTTACCTTGTCCGCTGATTCCCGTGCCGTCTTCGCCTTCCTGGTCGCCGTACAATCCGAATGTCGCCGACGCGGTGAAGCCTTTCTGGTATTCCCAGAGGAAGTCGTCTTCGTAGAGGTTTATGTTCGACCAGTTGAATCCTGCGCTTACGACCAACGTGTCAATTGACTTGAAAATGCTGTAGCCGGCGGAGCCGATGAGAGACGAAAGTGTTGTGGCGTAGTGGCTTGTTCCGATGCTGTCGCCGCCGTGGGCACGCACGTCCTCGTAGCGCACAGTGTCCTTGCTTGTGTAGTTTGCGTAGGAGTAGGCGATGCCCAAGTCAAGAGGCGTGCTCCTGTTCTCGAGCGATGCGAAGAATTCCTTTTCCTGTCTGGGGTTGATGCCATCCCCGTTGATGTAGTCAATGCCCTTGCCGAGTTCAAGCAGGAGCCCGAGTTGCAGCGTGTTCTTTTTGAGCGGGTCGCTGAGGACGGCGGCGAGTCCGAGTTTCACCTTGAGGTCGCCTTCGCCAAAAACGGTCAGGTCCGGCGCATTTTCGGAGAAGCTCAAGATGGGGACGAACAGCGGTACCGTGGGAATCGGCTTGTAGTCTTTTTCGGCACCGGCGAATTCGCGGTCGATGAGCTCAAGCTGCTTCTTGATGGGGGCGGGGAGGCTCCCGTGGAGGACGATGTTCTTCTTCGTCTCGACTTTCAGAGTGTCCTGGTATTCGATTTTGATGATGCTGTCGCGGTTTGCGATAACCGGTGTCGGGGTGCAGGGCTTGGCGAGTGAATCCGCCGCTGCCGTCGCAGTACTTGGCGCCGCCGTCGCTGGAGCCGTTGCCGCAGTACTTGGCGCCGCTGCCGTCGCAGGAGCTGTTGCCGCAGTACTTGGCGCCGCCGTCGCTGTTCCGGATGCATCAGCGGTTGTTGCGGTCACAGGAGCAGTCGCTGCGTTCTCGGTTGTTTCGGGGCACTTGCTCCACGTGGTATCGGCGATGTGCAAGACGCTGTCGCGCGTCGCCGTGACGATGCTGTCCTTCACCGAATTCTTGTAGTCAAGCTTGTAGAGCGAAAATCCGTCCACATCGTATTGCGTAAAGAAAATGGTGCTGTCGCTGAAGGTCGGCGTGAATGCTCCACCGACGACATTCGTGAGAGGCGTCTCCTTGCCGCTTGCAAGATCTTTCTCGATGAGGTTGAATATGCCGTTACGGTTGCTTGCAAAGACGATTTTATCGTTGCTAATCCATTCCACGTCGCGCTCGTCGAATTGCGGATTGCTCAGAATCTTGAAGTTCTTGCCGTCTGCGTCGATGAGGGCTACGCCGCGCTGAACGTCATCGAAGAAGCTGAAGGCGATGCGGTTCCCGTCGGGGCTGAATTTCGGGCTGTAGATGTTGTAGTATCTGTAGCTCGTGTCGGGGACAAAAATGTCGATGGGCTCTTCGGTCGTAGCGCTCTTTACATCTTGCTGGAACGGCACTTTGCTCAAGACAAAGCGCGTGCTGTAGGGCTCGCGGCGGACAAAGGCGACCGTCGTCCCTTGCTTGTCGAATGCGGGATAAATCGCGTCAGCGAGATAGGTGATGGTGGCCTGGTTCTTGTTCGTGTCGCTCACGGCAATGTCAAAATGCGCATGTCCGTTGCGGTCGCGGTTCTGGTAGCTGACGTAAGCGAGGATGGGACCGTTCTCGGTTTCAAAAACGTCGATGCCCTTGTCAAGCCACGGTTTTTTCATCTTGAAGCCGCTTTTCGCGTAGTCGGTAATTTCGATGGTCCCTTCGAAGTTCTCGATGATGATTCCGTCTTCTTCGCTCTTTTCGTCCTTGAGACTGTCAAGCGTCTTGGGCATCTTGAAAACGCCGCCTTCGAACCACGGGCCGCCAAAGTTCGATACGCCGTAGAGGTGCTTGCCCGCGACAACGGGGAAGTCCTGCCAGAAGGCGTCCGTCGTCATCTTTGTGCCTTCGACGAGTTCGCCAAGGGAATCCTTTTGCGCTTTGTACTCCTCGGTAATTTCCTTTTTCCAGGCATCGTAGAGTTCCTGTTCGCTTAAGCCGAGAACGTTCTGGATGGCGGCGCTGAGAGTTGCCCTGTAGGGCTTGGAGAGATCATCCCAGATTTTCGGTACGGCGTCTTCGCCGTAATGCTTCACGATGTAGCGGACGAGCGCGAAACCCTGCGTGTAGGGGCCGAGTTCTGCCAAAAGCGAATTGTCCGAGAAGTCGTGCATATATTCCAGCGGAAGCAGGCTGTCGTTCAATGCCGCCACGCGAAGCAGCATGTCGCGGTGCGTGTCCCAGCCGTCAAAACCCATGCGCGCAGATTCGTATTGTGCCGTTCCCTCCGCAAACCAGAGCGGTTGCAAGGTGAAGGGAATCATCGATAAAAAGTCGGTCGTCGTGCGTTCGTTGTAGTAGTCGGAGTAGCCGAACTGGAAACCGTAAAGTCGCGGGTGAATTTTACTGCCGCTTTCGATGCTTACGAGGTGGCTGAATTCGTGAGTCACCACGTCGGAGAGCCAGCCGTGACTGCTGCGCACCTTGAAATCCCAGTTGGTGAGCCAGAGGTTGATTGCGTTTTCGCTCGGGACGGCGCTGCCGTTGCTGTAGAGTGCATTGTTGAGTGTTGCGTTGATGCGGCTCGGCAGTTTCTTCTTGTAGCGGTTCACGACGGTATCGTACACGGCTTCGGCGTATGCGGAGACGACCGCCGCATGGCTCGAGTATTCTACCGGGTACATGAACTGGAAATGTTCTGTGCCTGCGGTTTTCCACTTGAGGTCGCTCTGGTTGCCGTAAAAGCCGGCTGCAAAAGAGACTCCGGAAAAGAACAATGCAGTGCAGGTTGCAACAAGGATGGTGGAGCTCTGAATACGCCCCGTCAGGGATTTTCTAGAAAAAAAACGCATAGGTGCAATTTAGGAATTTTGAGCGCTTTTGCCCACTAAGAAATTGGCTAGTGGTTGGTGGTTAATGGCTAGGGGAAAGTTTGGCGGCTGCGCCGCGGGTGCACTCGGATGCGAGATGCCCGGCGCATTTGTCGTCTCTCGTCTACTCAGCATTTACAGCAGCACTGCTTACCAACCACTTTCCATTCAAAAAGGCCGTGCCCTGCGGCGCGACCTCTTGGGTTTAGAAAGGAAATTTTTGACGCTTGATGTGGCGCTTACTTGCCGAGGCCGAGCGCTTCGCCAATGCCTTCGATGAGCTTGCCGTTTTCGATGACGGAGAAGCCGCCGGTATAGCCCCAGTGCGTCAGCGGAATCTGCAACGTGTCACTGATTTCGCGCATGGCGGTGAGGTAGTTCAAACGGGACTGTGCCGTCGATTTGAGATTGTAGGCGCCGAATTCGTTGATGATGACCGGCACCTGGTTCTTCACAGCCCATTCCTTTGCCTTGTAAATGTTCTTGAGAATGGCTTCCTTGCTTCCGTTCTTGTAGTAGTTCTTGATGGCGGACTTCACGTCGCTTGCAGAACTCTTGGTCATGCCGAAGTCAGCGGAATATTCGGACCAGGTTTCCTTGGTATACGGGAACGGAATGTTCTTGATAGTCTTGTAGTTTGTCCAGTTTGCACTTTGGTGCGTAAAGACGAATGGTTCGTAAGTATGGATAACGTAAATGATGTTTGCGTCGGTGAACGGAGTGCGCTTGGCGAGTTTGTCGATGGAGTACCACTGCACATCGCCAAAGAGAAGCGTATGCGTCTTGTCGACGGTGCGGATGGAATCGATGATGCCCTGGGCTGTGACGGTCCACTGGTCCGCAGTCACCTTGCCATCGCTCATGTCCGGTTCGTTCAGAAGTTCGTAGAAAATGTCTTCGCGTTCGTTAGCGGCGTAGTGGGCGGCGACGGTTTTCCAGACGAGAGCCATCATTTTGTTGTAGCGCGGATTCGAGGCGCTTGTCTTGTTGTAGCTGTTGTCGTATTCGTGGTAGTCGATGGTGAGTGAGAGGCCGAGTTCGCGCGTCCAATCTACGAAAGAATCGAGCACGGTGAAGAGTGTCGTCGTGTCCATGGCGAGGCTTGCGACTGTGGAATCGGCGATAAACTCGTCGCGGTTCGTTGCGTAGAGGTCGAGGTCAATCGGAAGGCGCACCGCCTTGAATCCGCTTGCGGCGAGAATCTCGAGGTCACTCTTGCCAATTTGGAATTTTCCGTCAAATTTTGACTTGTCCTCTTCGAGCCAGTTGGTGAAGCTTACGCCCTTGTTGAGGAACTTCATCGCCTTTTCTTGGAGCGGCGTGTTGATGGCGACATCGCCGATTGTAACAGTCGGAATGACCGGGTCGTTGATCGTGAGGTCCTTCTGGTCGGGCTCCACTTCGCTTGTGTCCATCAGGTAGATGTTGTCAACGATGAGGGAATCTACAATCTTGTTGCCCTTGGCCTGGAAACTCACGGCCACGATATGAGTCGGGTCGAAAGCAACTTCTTCGCCCCAGCCGCCTTGGGTCAAGTCCTTGAAGCGGATGGTTGCCTGTGTCCAAGTGCGGGATGCCTTGAACGTGGCGAGATGCACGTCGTAATCTTTTACGTCGGAAGTTTCAACGTGAATTTCGTGCTTGCCGCCCTTGTACCAGTAGGAGATACCGCCGAACTTGCTATAGTCAATATCCGTAGGCATTTGCACGCCCCAGCCCACGTACGGGTCGTATTCGTAGTCGGCCTTGTTCAGGCTGTAGTTGACTTGGAACGCCTTGAGTGTACCGTTGTCTGCTGGCGCGGGGAGCGGGTAGCCGTTGTCATCAACCACGGGGGTCGTGATGATGGAGCCGCCGCCGTTGTCTGCGTCGTTATAGGTGTACCAGCCTTCGCCGAGGAGGCTGTTGCCGTCGCCGTCTTCAAAGTCATCAAGCATGACGCCGAGTCCGGTCGTTGTCGGAATGTTGGTGGACGGCTGCTGCGGCTGTTGCGTTGTCGTGTCGGTCGGGGTAGGTCCTGGAATCGTTGTGTCGGCTGGTACAGGGCCAGGCGCTGTTGTATCGGATGGGGTTGGATTATCTATGGGAGGAGCGACGGGAACGTCGGAGTTATTGTCGTCGCTGCATGCGGAAAACGCTGTGATTGCGGCTAATGCCGAAATTCCAAGGAGAGATGCTTTTTTGAATTGCATAATGCCTCTTGAAGGTGTGTGAATCTAGCTTTCTTAAATATATAATCATCCTCATTTTTTCCAATCTCGTGTGATTATGAAATGAAAAAAGTGTGATAAGTGTATCGTTTTTTGTTTTCTTTTTCGAAAGTTTTTTGTGAAAATTTGAGACAATTTGGGGGATTGACAGAACACCGCAAAAATTGTTAATAAGGAACTCTATAAGGGGTGAAATATTTTTATTTTTTTGCAAATGCGTTTTTTTTCGGAAATTTACCACGAATCGACTCAATATACTGGCCGCGGAAGCGGTGATCCGGTGATCTTGCACTGGGAAAAACAGGAGTATGCTGATAAACGTTATAGTGGAATGTTTCGATTTCGCTTGAATCCGAGCTCGCTGCCGGTGCATTGCCCTGTTTCGGCGGATGCGATGAAATCGGTGAATGTGTATGCTGTTGTTCGTAGTGGGGATGTTCCTGACGGCGTCTACTTTTTTGATGCGGAAACTTCGGAGCTAGTCAAAATTCGAGGCAAGGAAGCTTTACTCGAAGTCGAGGAAGCTTTTACCGAGAAGGACTTTGTAAAAGAAGCGCAGGTCCTTTACATTTACACTGGGGTGCTTGAAACTGCCGTATGGAAGTTTCGCGAGGCTGCCTATCGTCAGGTGCAAATGGATGTGGGCGCAGCCTGTGCGAACACGATGCTTTTCGAGAAGTCTCAAGGGCGCAGAGCTTTTGCGCTTGGCGGATTTGTAGATGATTCTGTCTCTGTGCTGCTGAAACTCGGCTCCACGGAAATGCCCTTGGCCGCTGTCGCCGTGTTTCCTGAAAAGAGCATGGTCGCCTTCAATTCCGTGGATGACGGCATGGGCGAATTTGCGTATTCCAATCACGGCGCTATGTTCGTGAATGTGGGTGATGACGGCGTCTGCCCCGATTTGGCTCGGTATTCTGCTCGCTTTTTGTTGCAAAACCGCATGGAATGCATCAACGAACTCAATCGCAGCATGAAGGTTCGTCGCGTGGTGACGCAGGGGCTGGATGGAGAAGAATTTCCCCTGACGCCGTCGAAGTTTTCAAAGGATTACTTCTTTCGTGAAATTTGGTTCTTGGCGCCGCGCTTGAGTTCCGCGCTTCCTTTTGTGCAGAGCACGATGGATTTGGACGATTTTTCGTCGATGTTACGTTGGCTTGAACTTTGTCACATCAACGCTTTCGGGGCGGGGCTTCTCAAAATCTGGGTCGTCGTTTTTGATGTCATGTTCGTGTATTCGGGAGTGTATCGCTATATTCCTGTGCGCAAGTCCATCTACATGCAGGCCGGAGATTGCAATTCGAAAAAGTTTGCAAAGTGTTTCGCTGTGCCTGAACAGGTGCAGAATGCTTCCTTTGCTGTTGTGATGACGGCTGATTTAAAGGAAGCTTGTGGTCTCCTCGGCGAGCGCGCCTACCGCTACTTGAATTTAAATGCTGGCTACCTGACGGAATTTTTGGATGCCTCGGCGCGTCTTTTGAATAAAGTTGCGCGACCGGAGCATTTCTTTTTCCATGATGAATTGCGAAAAAAATGCGGCATTTCGGAATCCGAGAGCATCTTTGCGTCAGTTGTTGTCGGAAAATGCAGGCGCTAGGTTGCTGATGCGCTTCGGATGTTGCTGTAAGCTGCAATTGCTGCTAGTGCCGCAGTAAACAGCAATTGTCGCCGCGACTGCCGCGATTGCCGCTGCAATTACGACCTCTGCATTAAACCGCCGCTACCGTGGTCGCTTCTTTCTCACTGACCGCAGCTAAATGATGCCGTTAAAGCTGAAACTCTAATTCAAAAAAATAAAAAATTGGCAAAACAGGTCACCAAATTGGGGGGAAACTAGAATTTAGTAACCTAAATTTTAGTTTGTGCAAAAAAAAGTGCGCACATTCTTCCTCCAGGAATAAAAAAGTGGTCACTATTTTGACAAGTCAGACGTGTTTAGTGACCTTCAAAAGTGAAAATATGAGAAAAATACCCAATTTAATATTCTTTTGTTCTAAATTTAGGTCACTAAAGAGGTGGAAAAAATCCATTTGGTGACTTTTTTTCGCAAAAAAGCCTTAACGCGTATTTTTGCCGCCTAAAAGAATTTCAAGATTATCGGCGCCACAATCGCCGTGAAAACGCCCGCGATGCCGATGGAAAGGCTGCTCATGGCGCCCTGCACTTCGCCCATTTCAAGCGCACGGCTCGTTCCAAGTGCGTGGCTCGCAGTCCCTGTCGCAACCCCCTGCGCCACGGGATTCTTGATGCGGAAAAACTTGCAGACAATCGGCGCCGTTACCGCACCCGTGATGCCCGTGACCGTAATCGCAATAATCGTGACCGACGGTATGCCGCCAATCTGTTCCGAAACAACGGAGCCCATCGGAATTGTGATTGACTTTGGCAAAAGCGAAAGCATCAGGGTCCCGCTCAAACCGAACAACTTGCTGCACCCAATCACGCAGAAAATGCTTGTGAGGCTCCCCACGCAGATGCCCATGAGAATCGGAAACCAGTACCGCTTCAGGTTCTGAATCTGCTTGTACAGGGGAACCGCCAAAACCACAGTGACCGGCCCCAAAAAAAGCGAAATGAAGTTGCCACCGACTTTGTATGTATCGTACGAAATCCCCGTGATGCACAAAAATCCGATGATGAGAATGTTCGCAATTAAAAGCGGATTCACAAGCGAATACCGCCATTTCTTATGGAGCGCGACGCCGATTTCAAAAGCGACAAGAGAAAGAAGAATTCCGAAGAGAGGCATGGCGATTGACAATTAACAATGAACAATGAACAATTAACAATGAACAATTAACAATGAACAATTAACAATGAACAAGGGGCAATGAACACAAATGCGTGAGACGAGCGAAGCAACCAAGCTTGCCTGGCTATTTCCGAGCCAAGCATTGAACGCCAACGGCGCATGATGCGTATGCGCGAAGCGCCATTATTTTCCAGCTTACCAAAAGCGTGCATGACGAGTGATGCTGAAATGACCTTGCTCATTTCCAAATGAAAAAATTCCTTCATTCTCCTGCGGCATCTCGCATTCGCAAACGCATCTCCCGCCGCAAAATCTTATAATTCGTAATTCATACTTCATACCTCGTCTATCATTCCCTCTTTTTTACTTTTGCGAGTAGCTGCACGGTCCAGCCGGTGACTGCGAGTGTGATGACTGTGAGTGCTATGCACAGAAACAGTAGCAACGGCCACTGGCTCATCACCTCCTCTCCAGCCGCCATAATGCCGATACTCGGCGGCAAAAAGAAGAACGCGATGTGCTTCAGAAAAAAATCCGAGACATCCTTGATATGCTCAAGCTTCACAACCCTTGCGCAGAGCAACAAAAAGAGAATCAGCATCCCGAGAATGTTTCCCGGAATCGGCACGCCCACGTAGCGATGCAAAAGCTCGCCCGCAACGCAGATGCCGAAAATTATAGCCAGTTGAACAAGAATTCTCATGGCGCCAAATTTAGAAAAAAGGATTGAATAGTCGCTTTAAAATGCTTGCATTTACCGGTGACTAAAGTCGGTGACTTAAAATTTTAACAAAGACATTTTATAAACGAATAACGCCTCCCGAAAGGGAGGCGTTGCTTAAACAGTTATCTGCGGCAGATTACTTTTTAGCCTTCTTTGCTTCTTCAAGCATCTTCTTGTATTCGTCGGTCTTTTTGTATTCGTCAGCAGTCTTGTTCATGATGCAGCGGACAGAATGGAGGTCGCTCTTGTTAATATCTGCGTCATAGAAACCATCGCTGTAGAAATGGGTGTAGAATTCCGTTGCATACTCATCGTCAGTTTCTGTGGTAGTCCACATACCGAACTCTTCCAGAATAGCATTGTAATTGTATTTGATGGTGCAGACGTCCTCTTCTTTTTCTTCGTCGTATTGGCAGTCTTCATAAGGTGTTGCGTAGCCGGAGCCTACGAACATCATGCCGAAGGAGTCATAGGCGGGAATGGCTTCGGAGGCATCGCTCCATACACTGATTTCGTCTGCGTTATAGTTGGTGGAACGCAAAAGGATACTTTCGATATCTCCGTATATATCAAGTTTTTTACGGATATCTTCAGCAATTTTGGTGCCGTTGACGTATTCGAACAGGTTCTTTAATTCGGTTCCTGTTGGAATGTGGTAGCCATCCGGGCAGATGCCTTGGTGGTTCTTTTTGATGGTTCCGACATCGGTTCTTTCTTTTAGGTTCTTGGAATCAAGAGCCATAGCTTCGGTCCAGTTGTAAAGGCGACCGAACATTTTGCAGTTGGAATCCTTGTCCTGATAGCAGTGACCGATGGCTTTGCCATTTTTGTCCTTGGCGATGTCGATGTTCTTGCCTGTCCACACCTGGTTGCCGATAATCACGGTGCCGTTCGGCATGGAGCCTTCGCTAAGGATGGTTTCCTCGATGTCTGCCTTAGCCCACTGGTTGTTTTTGCAGATGAATTCAACTGCGGAGTCCTTAGTCTTGCCGACGAGAAGAGTGTCGCCTTCGGTTTTATCGTTGCATTTGGGAAGATCGTCTATAGATTTGTAGAAATCCGGTTCTTCAACATCTTCGCTGGAGCTGCTCTTGGCCTTTGCGGAACTGGAGCTGCTCTTAGCCTTTGCAGAGCTGGAGCTACTCTTAGCCTTTGCGGAACTGGAACTTGCAGTCGTTTTCTTGACCCAAACGCCTTCTTCGGCGTCACAGATGTATTTGGTGTTCTTGGAACCGACAAAGATGGCTTCTCCATCGAGGTCGTCTGTGCATTCAGGTGCTGCGTCAAGGCTCTTGTAGCTGCCGGTATCGTCTGCCGGAGCGGAACTGCTAGAGTCGTCACCGCAAGCGGCAAGACCAAATGCTGCCACCAGGGAGAGTGTGGAAAGAGCTAGAAAGCTTTTTTTCATGATTAATCCTTCCGGCATTGCCGGCTGTAAGTGTTAAAATAAATGTATTTAATTTTTTTTCACATTAGCATATTCCAGATAAGAATAATGTTGACAATAGTCAAAAAAATTTAAAAATTGTCGAATTGATAAGAAAAAAATGATGAATGTAAATTGAATTTTACAAAAATGAGCGCGGAATTTGGATGGGTCTTGCTTTTGTGAATCGCTAGAATTGCTTTATATATCCGATGCGCCAGATGATGCTTGGCTCGTCATGTTTCTGGAAGTAGTGGATTGGAATGCCTATCTGTGTGTAAAATCCGAAAATGCGGGCCCAGATTTCAGCTGAAATGTCCAGACTTTCCTTGTAGTTGTACGACCGCACGTATCGTTCGCCCTGGGCCCTGTTCAAAGCCTTGTTGTAGCCGTTCGGCGCTTCTGCGAATTCATAACCGCCGCCGAATCCCAGGTCTAGCGAAAAGGGGAGGTCTCTGAAAAGCGTCCAAAGGAGGCTTCCGCGGTAGCCGCACCAGAAGTCGTTTCCGCCAAAGTGAAGTCCAAACGCTTGCGTCCTGAAAACGACCGATTTGTAACTCAAGCCCGCCAAAAGCATCAATGGCGTCGGACGCCCAGCCGAAACGCCTGCCTCAAATTTCCATGGCGATTCCGTCTTGCCTGTGTTGCTCCCTGCGAACACGTTACACGCAAAGTAAAGGGCTAGAATTATGAAAATTTTGCTGTGGCGAAACATGTAAATAAAATAGCATAATTTAAATGGAGCGAAATATTGGGCTTGCTGTTTGATTGGTGAATGTGGCTTGTGGCAGTGCGCTGCGAAAGTCCTGTTCACAAAAAAGTGTGAACCAATTTGCCCGAATAAATCCTGGGGCGTTTTATTTCGGTAAGAAAAAGTTATTATTTTGCGTAAAAAAGGCATGCCGTAATGGAACGACTGCCGTATGTCGATGAGGTTTAAAATGAAAAAATCCCTTGCTGCTCTCGGTTTGGCCACGCTGGTTTCCGTGAGTGCGGCTTTTGCTGATGTTGGAATGTTTGAAGGCGCCCTTCCGGAAAACTGGACCGCGGACGTCGTTGCTGCTGCGAAATTTACGCGTCTGGATTTTAGCAACTGGCAAGAAGATGGGACTTCGTCTTATACGTGGTTGTTCACGTATGATGCGGACCTGAAGGCGCATTGGGAAAATATTGATTGGCGCAACAAGGTCAACTTGGCGCTTGGTCAGACGTGGACAGATGGACTTGGTAAGCGCAAGGCTGCCGATAAGATTTTCATCGAGACGATGGCCGACTTCAATGTGACTGAAAAGTTCAAGCCGTATGTGGGCGCTCGCTTCGAAACGCAGTTTGCAAAGGGCTATGAATATAGCGAAGATGAAAATGGTGATGAAGTCAAGACTGCTGTTTCCAGTTTCATGGATCCTGCCTATGTAACTCAGATGGCCGGTGTCGCCTTCATTCCGAACGACAACTTCTCGCAGCGTCTTGGCTTTGCGAATCGCATGACGATTTCTGATGGTTACGGCTTTGCCGACGATCACGGTGCCGAAAAGATTGCCCGTGGTGACAGGGCGCACTTGAAGGGCTTCAAGGATGAACCGGGCCTGGAAAGCGTTACCGAGTTTAAGTACGCGTTCTCCGATGTCTTGAATTTCAAGAGTCGCCTTTGGGCTTTCGTGAACTTCAAGGGTCTTGACGAAATCGACGGCAAGTGGGAGAACCTGTTTACGATTTCCTTAGCACCGCTCTTCGAAGTGCAACTTGGCTTCGACATGGCTTACGACAAGGACCAGGATGAGGATGCCCAGTACAAGAACATGATTCTTGTGGGTGTGTCCTGGCGCTGGTTCTAATAAGAATTTGTCTCATTTTATGGAGAAAGAACCGCAGGTGCGGTTCTTTTTTTTCTCTTTTTCTACATTTACACGCATGAAAAAAGTTTCTCTTACAGGCATCAAGCCGACCGGCACGCCGCATCTCGGCAACTATCTGGGCGCTATCCGCCCGGCTCTTGAACTTTCCAAGACTTACGACACCGTTTACTTTATTGCGGATTACCACGCACTGACGACCGTGCAGAACGGCGTCGAAATGCGTGCGAACATCTACAAGATTGCGGCCACTTGGCTTGCTCTCGGCTTGAACCCGGAAGAAGGCCTCTTCTACAAGCAGAGCGACATTCCTGAAATCTTCGAACTCAGCTGGGCTCTCAGCTGCTTTACGCCGAAGGGCTTCATGAACCGCGCTCACGCTTACAAGGCCAAGGTGGAAGCGAATACCGCTGCCGGCGAAGACGCCGATGCAAACGTGAACATGGGCCTCTACTGCTACCCGTGCCTCATGGATGCAGACATCCTCATGTTCAACGCAGACATCGTCCCGGTCGGCAAAGACCAGAAGCAGCATGTGGAATTTGCCCGCGATATCGCCATCAAGTTCAACAAGCACTTCGGTCAGGACGTGTTCACCGTTCCGGAACCTGTGTTCCAGGAATCCACCGGAATCATCCCGGGCCTCGACGGTCGCAAGATGAGCAAGTCTTATGACAACGTTATCGACATCTTCCTCGAAAGCAAGGCTTTGAAGAAGAAAATCGGCAAGATTGTGACGAACTCCCAGGGCATCGAAGAACCGAAGGATCCGGACACTTGCAACGTATTCAAACTTTATAAGTTGTTCGCAACGCCGGAACAGACCGAAGCCTTGGCTGCACGCTACCGCGCAGGCGGCATGGGCTGGGGTCACGCAAAGGCTGAACTCCAGAACGTTCTCGAAGAACATCTCGGAGCCGCCCGCGAAAAGTATTTCTACCTCCTTGACCATACCGAAGAAATCGACAAGATTCTCGCGTACGGTAAGGAAAAGGCTCGCGCCAAGTCCATCCCGATGATGGAAAAGGTCCGCGAACTGCTCGGAACTTACTAGACCGTTAAATCGCGGAAATAGCGAAAGTCATTAAATCGCAGAAATTGGACTCCAAATTCAAGAAAAATGGAATATGGAGCCCATTTTTTTACGTTGTGTGTAGGACTGCGGGCGATTTTGCTTACAGGATGGGCTCCAAATGAATGTTTTTGAGGAATTGGAGTCCATGCACAGCACCCAAAAGCATGAAAATTGATGCAATTCTGTTAATTTGTGTGTGAAAATGGACTCCAAATTGAAGGTTAGGGCTTGTTTGGAGTCCATTTTTGTCATTTTGGGGCTTGTTTGGCAGGATGCTCGGCATGTCGCCGAGGGCTTTTGTGTATATTGAGGGCATTAGGAGCGCCCTATGTTTTTTGAAAGACTGTTTTTTGTTGTTTCTAGAATGAACGAAGATGAGTCGTTTGCAAAATTCCTTCTTGATTTTTTCTTTAGCACGGAGAGTGGCCACCTCCTTGATTTGTTTTCTTTTCTGACGTATTGTCTTGTTGCATTTGTTTTGGGATTGTTTTTTTCAACGGTAAAAAAGAATAAGGTACTGCTTGCTGTTTGGTGGGCTCTTAGCCTGGTTTTGGCAGGCTTTGTTGTACGTGATATCTGTTATGTTGAAGCGGATTATAGAATGTCTGGCGATGGTGTTCTGAGTCTTACTTTTTTATTTGGAATTTTGTTGCTCCTTCCATGCGCTTGTTGTAATTATCTAGGTCAAAAATTTTATCTGCGAAAACCAATTTGTTGGATTCTTTTGATTCTTGCTTTATGCGCTGAGATTGCTTTCTTTATGGGAAATCGCCTAAAGAATACGGTGGATGATTTTGGAAAAATAAAGGATGAATCCTTGCCAAAGGAATTGGTGCAAAATGAACTCGATGTGGTTTATGATTTGAAAATATATAAGGCTGACGCTTGGGGTTGCGATTCTTACAGAGTTGTACTCAGAAAGAAAAGGGATGAATGGTTCAGATGTGCTCAGTTTGATGCCCGAAGTGAATTTAGTGAAGTGGACTCTTGCTTTTGGGAGTCATTAAATTCAAAAGAAGGTGCTGAAAAATTAGTGACGTTTGTAAATGATTATAGTTACGAGTTTACAGAAGGACTTGTTTTTGATGGGTATATTTTTCGGGTAGAATTGACTGGTTATAAGAAAAGAACCCGACGAACATTGGATATTTCCAATGCTGAATTTCTTGATGTTCCCAAAGCTTTTGCCATTGAAACTTTGGCAAGAACGTTTATTCCATCTCGGGAAAGTCTCACGAAAATGTCTCCTGAAGAAGCGCGGGAAAAGTGCGAGGAAAAACTTTATCAAGAGACTTCCGATGATTAATTTCTTTTGGCAATTCTTTGCTTTATTTGGCGATTTTAAAGACGGGGTGCTTTTCCTGCTACTTGGCTTGATTGTTGCGATTCCATGGATGTTGGGTTTCTTGTTTTCGGCCTTGCATTCAAAGGTTCGGTTTAAGCCATTGTGGCTGACTTTATGGATTGTGATTGCCGTTGGTGTTTTGGTTGGTATAGGAGTTCTTGTATTCTTTTGGCTTAAGCAGGATGAGGACCGTTTAGGGTGGGTTGCAGGAATGGTTTGGGCAATGGTTCTCTCCATAGGGTTATTCTTGTTCAGCTCTTGGCTGGGACGTCGATTCAATCCGAGGAAAATCGTACAATGGCTGTATGTTCCGCTAATTTTTGTGGGCGGTGTCTCCTGCTTCTGGCTCTTTACGCGTTCCCTTATGCTACAACCTTTTGGGGAGATTAAAGAAGTCGAGTTGACGGAAGACGCTCTGAAAGAAGGATCCGATTGGGATTTCGAAATCGGCAATGGAGGAACTGAAGGCGCGTTTGATTTTGGAAACGATTCCCGCTGGATGCGGATTCGGGCAAAGGGTGATTCCGCTTACTATCAAGTGATTTATAAAATGTGCTATAACATGGAAAAGGCTGATTCTAGCCAGTGGATCTTGCTGGATTCGGAAAAAACGGCAATGGTCAAAAAATTAAAAAAGTGTATTGCCGCATACGAACAGGAATTTTCCACAGCGGAGATTCTTGATGGTTATGGCTTTTCTATTGTCTTGAAAGATTTTAAGGAAAAACGTCGCAAGACTTTGTCTTTTTTGAATACGGATGGCTCATACGTTCATGATGCCATAACCATTGAAAACATGGCCATCAAACTTTGGCCGCCCCGCAGCACTTATGTGGACCTGAGTCATGAAGACGTTTTAAAGAAATGTGGAGCAATGTACTGAAATGCTTAGTTATTTCCGTTTTGATATAGAATTTATCCTTGTAACGCTTTTGACATTGGCGATTCCTTGCTTGCTGGGAATGCTCTTTGCTGCGCTGTATCAAAAGTCTGTTCGTTATAAGCCCTTGTGGCTAATTCTTTGGTCGCTGCCTTTAGTTGCTGCCGTAGTGCAGTGTGTTGTAAATGCTCCCGTTGAAATTATCTTGACCGATGCTCCCTTGTTTGTCCCCCTGTACCTTTCCTTCGGTATGGCGGGTCGAACCTTCAAGAAAAATAGCGTAAAGCATTGGCTTGCCATTGTTGGGCTCGTTCTTGGAACGGTTCTATTTTCTGTTCTGGACTATGACCTAATACTATTCTTTTTGCCGGTGATTAACGGCGTTGTTTTGGCTTATTATTTTAGGATTGCAAAAAACAAACCGCTGAAAATTTTATGGTTCGTTTTGTGGGGCATGCTCCTTTCGTCCATTCTTTTTCGTCACGTTTTTTCGGAATACAAATTCTCATATGAATACCTGCTGGAAGTGGGTGGCCCCTTTTTGCTGTTTAGCCTGCTGGTTTATTTCCTTAAATTGGGAAAAAAGTTCTGCCTAATCTTTTGCCCCCTATTTATGGTTGTTTCTTCTGTCGTGTATATGGTGGAAGATGGCTGGCTTGGTTCCTATGCTACTCCCTTTGGCAGCATTGTCGATAGCAAACTGCCTTCGGAAATGATGGAGAAGAATCGTAGCGTCGATTATGAACTTGTCATCGAAAGTTCAGACGCCTGGCGTCGAGACGTAAACAAAACGATTGTTCAAAAAAGGAATGATTCCACTTTTGTTTGCCGTATGACGGCTCCCTGCGGCTTTGTTGATAAAGCCAAGGACTCCTGCCACTGGGAATTGATGGACTCTGCTTCCGTCGCACAATTGCCTTCGCTGATTCAATCCGTCAATGAATACCAGCAAGAAGAAATAGACTATATCATTCTTGATGGCGGTATCTTTGAAGTGACTTATTATGATTTTCTGAAAGGCACCAAGCGCTATCTTGAAATAGGAAATGCCGGGCCGGCTGTCCCTCGGGCCCGTGCCATCGTGATTGATGCCATGAAATACCTGCCTCCTTCCGACACTTCCGAAGCGTATTTGGAGGAAGTGAAAGCCTGCTTTGCTGAGGATGGGAAGACGGAAATGATTAGGGTGATAGAATAGAGGAAAATAAGGCGGAAAATAGTGGAAAATGGACTCCAAATTAAGGAAAAAGGCGTTTTTGGAGTCTGTTTTTTTACTTTGTATGTTGCTGTTTGGGAATTTTAAGGATGCAAATGGACTCCAAAAACGAAAAAAATTACGAAATGGGGCCCATGTGAAAGTGAAAATACCTACAGAATGTATAAAAATGTGTTAGTTTGTTTGTAAAAATGGGCGCCAAATTAGAGAAAAAGAGTGATTTGGAGCCCATTTTCGGTGTTTTGGGCATGAATTTTTAGTAAATTCTTCCTGGCATTTCACGAAATTCGTGTTTTAGCGCAATGCTCCTTGTGCCTGAAGTTCGCTCCTTGTGCCTCTAGAGCCTTGCGTTTTGCTTTAGGGACCTCGCACCCCACGTTGTAACCTAAATTTTAAAGATGCTATCGAAGTTCCCTAACTATATTGAATGCGTATGATAGATTTCTTTTGGAAATTGATTTGCTTGGCCAACGCTTCGCAGCTTGCTTGGTTTGTCTTTGTCGCTCTTGTTGTGTCGATTTTCTTTTGGCTGGGAATCTTCTTTATTTATTTGTATTCAAGGACTCGCTTTAGAAAGCTGGGTGCTGTACTTTGGAGTTTGCTCGCGTTTTTTATTCTAGGCGGTGTTGTCTGGGCATGGCTTAACGTACAAATTATTGATGAAAGATATTTTCAAACGTTGCATATTATGATGATTCTTTCGTCTATTGTGCCATTGTATTTGATGCTCAGTGCCCTTGGTCGTGTTTTCAATCGTAAAAAAATCCTCCACTGGATTTTCGTTGCGCTAGTTTATATATTGGCGTTCTTCCTCGTTGGATCGTTTTCTTGGCTGGTTTCTGCTGTTCCGTATGGAGAATATCGAGATGAATCTATTTCACAGAAGGTTCTTGAAAAATCCGATGGTTATGATTTTGAAATACAGACAAAAGACTTAGGAATGTATGAGTCAAAAATAATGGCGATTCGCGTGAAGGGTGATTCCGCATATTGTCGGGTGAATTATGCTTTGTGCCCTTATACTCTGCATTGGCAAGTAGAAACATGGTTCACTGAAGATAGGACGCCTCTTGAAGTTTTTGAAACTCCGTGGATTTTGTTGGATGATGAAATTTCTTTGATGGTGAATGATTTGAAAAATCGCATTGTATCGTACGAACCGGAGCTCGTTTCGGAATGGCTTTACACGGATAGCCTTCTCGAAGGTTTTTGTACCGATGTTTCCGTAAGTGACTTCAAGAATAAATCTCGTCGGAGTTTGATGTTTTGCAATGCTTCTGTTCTTCACGTCAGTTCGGCTTTAGCTATTGAAAAAAATTTGGAAAAACTTTGGCCACTTCGTGAGATGTATACCAAGTTGAGTGCTGATGAAGCTATGAAAAAATGTATGGAAAGTCAAAAGAAGTAAAGGAATCCATGTGTTTTCCTTGGACTTTGCTCCTAAAATTTTACAGGACGCTCATGGCTAATGCTAAACGCTTTTTGTGTATATTGTTGCGCGTGAAACCTTGACGTTTTGTTTTAGAGTAACCATCAAAGCTGAACGAAGAAGACGAAATCTTTATGGAAACTTCTCAATATATCCAAATTTTTCTAAAGCATTTTTTTGAAAATTTTTTCTCTTTGCGGAGTCTTTTGGATAGCGATTTCTTTTATGTGTCGTTAACTGTTTTCTTCATTCTTCTGATTCGAAATTTTTTCCCGAAAAAATGCTGGATGTTTTATGGTGCTGGAGTAGCACTTCTTGCTGCTAGAGAAATTCAGTTTATAATCCTTGGCAAGGGGGCTGATTTACTGATTCCTGGCGCCATTATCATATTCGTCTTTTGCGGGCTTTGCTTTGTTAGCAAGTTCTTCATATTGCGTAAAGTAAAGTACTGGCTGGTATTTTTGGCGGTTCTTGTGATTGGCTATGGGGTGAATACATTTCTTTGGACCGATCCTCCGATTGACGAGTTTGGTTCGATTGAAGACGGTCCCATACCAGAGAATGTTCGCGAAGAAAGAAAAGCATTCGATTATGAAATGCAAATTTTCTATGCGGACGCATGGTACCATGATGCCAGAATGGCAATCTTTCGAGTTAAGGAGGATTCTGTATTTTCTTGCCTGCAAAGCGAAACTTGCGGTTTCCCGAAGGATTATGAAAAGCTTTGCCAGTGGACTTTGGCGGATGTTCCTGCCCGTTCAAGTTTGGATTCCTTGAAAGAAATGGCTGAAAATTACAAGCTTGAATATACTGACATCACGACGTTAGATGGTTATGTCTTTAATGTGTCGGTGATGGACTTTGAAAAGGGAAGGAGACGGCATTTGGAGCTTGGCAACGCCTGTGTTCCAAACGCTATCGCCATTGTAGAAAAAGCTTTGCCGTACTTGCCCCCTTACGATACTTCCTACGCTCATCAGGAGGAACTGAAAAAGTGCTATGCTAGCGAAAATGCCGAGGTGCAAGATGAATAAAGATGCCAAAAACCTCGCATTTGCGTGCGTGCCTTATACGATACACCTCGTCGTCTTCTTGACTCCTTCAACATTGGCTTCCTCGGCGTCTCTAGCGATGTCATTCCGGGCTTGACTTGGAATCTAGCTTCCGATGGCGTAATGTGGGCGCTTTTCTTTTCAGCTGCCACATTGCTGACAACCTTTTAATATATATTTCAAAAAAAAATAAAGGTTTTTATGAATCAAGTTTGCGGAATATACAAGATTACAAATTTGATCAATGGAAAATGCTATATCTTATTGTGAATGAAAAAAGGATCTAGTATGAATTGTGAAACTTATATGCGTCTTTGGAATGCTTGTCGATCAGTTTTCCCAGAAAAGTCACCTATCAATTTCTTTCCGATAATAGGGAAAGATTATTTTAAAGCCCCTGTTCGAATTCTTGTTTTGGGACATTCTCATTACTCCTCGGAAGAAAAACGTGAAAAATACGATCGTGAGTTGCATGATATAACTTTTGATTCATTGATCGGTGGATTCATGCAGCGCAGATATGCTCGTAACTATGGGTCTTTTCATGAAATGAGAAAAGGCGATAAGTTTAGCAAAACCTTTCAGGAAATAGAATGGCTAAAGAATAATCCTGGTGAGCGTATTGCGGGTTATTGGAAAGATTATCGTAAAATGGGAAATATCATCTGCAATCAACCAGATCGCAATCATGATTGTGATTACGTGTGGGATAATATTTCATTTTACAACTATTTTCAAAAAATTGTTGGAAATAAACCCCGCGATTATAAGTGGCTGAATAAGGATAAGCCAAACTTTAAGAAAACGGCTGAATTAGCATTTTTTGGCCTTGAAGATGGGGTATATAAACGAAAATGCGAATCGGTCATGGGACGATTGGCTCCTCAAATAGTGATTGTTTGGGGTGATATTGTTAAAGACGACCTTCCAAAGCCGGATGGATTTGTTCGCAAAGAACTTAGTGATATTGAGTGCTTTTCGTATAAAGCCTATCCGGAAACTACTTTCTTTCCAATGAACCATCCTGCAAGCTCTAAATGGAACAGCGTGTCATCGGCAATTTGCCAGCGCTTTTATAAGCTTCGTGAATTTTTCCCTATAGAAAACCTTGTTCAAACGCATTCGTCTGTTTTACCGAGAGTTATAGATTTAGCCAAGGAAATGCGCCCCTATACAGCATTATTTGACTGTTATCATAGTGAAATTTCGTATGTCTGTCGGTTATATGAAATTGTTAACGGCATTGCAAACGATAGTGCAGATAGATCTATGTATCTAGATGCTTATTTTAAAGAAGATGGATGTGTTGACATTCGGTTCTATACTCAAGACTTTAAGTCAAGTACTGCAAAAGGCATCTTGAAGTCACAAGAATTTTCCGTGTCAGATGACGTTTTTGAAACCGAACATGAGGGACGTTATACGTTAGCGACTTTTCCCGCTGATAGTTCCATTTTTGCAATTGCTGATTGTTTACGTGTATTTATGGAAAAAATGAAGGCTTGGAGAGAGAATAACAAACACTAATTGTTATATTGCCTTTAAAACGCTTTGTTTTAGAGTTATTTCATTTGGCTCTGTTAGCCTAATTTGTTGTTGATATCTATCCTAAATGTAGATTCCATTCTGAAATCGGCAAATTAATCTGTCAAAAATTTGGAAAAAGTTGCAGGCCTAGGCGCGGAGACGCAAAATCGGCCATGGGAGGGGC
>JAZLIJ010000288.1:0-30221 GCA_045617325.1 Fibrobacter sp. | reverse complement strand
CAGGGAACAATTAACAATTAACAATGAACAATGAACACAAATGCGTAGGTCGAGAGTCGCGGCCGTGGTGGACGCTTGCAGCGTCTATGGCTTCGCTCACAAATAATCGTAAACAAGTTTACGATTGCTTGATTCGCTTGCGCATTTTAGGGAACAGTGAAGAGTGAATAGTGAAATGGTTGCGTATGCGAGATGTGTAAAAAAATGAAGGATGAAAGATGAATTAAGAGTTGTGAAGAGTGAAATTTTTGCGGAGGTGAGATTCACTGATATTTGTATGTGCAAACTGGCTTTTATACGAGGTCCCAGCTCGGAGGCCGGGATGACGGTAAAGTAAAAACTTTCTCTCATAATTCATAACTCATAACTAAAACTAGCCCCTAAAATATTCATCTTACTTCTGAGCGGACTTGCGCGATGCGCTTGCCTTTCTGCTTTTTACCGTGGAAAATCTTTCGTCTTTCGTCTATCGTCTCTCCACTCTTTATATATTTCCATACGCAATGACAGACGAAGAGTTAAAACAACTTAAGGCGTCCATCTCGATTACAACGGTGGCGCTTGATTTAGGCGTGCCCGTGGTGCATGGCCGTTGTCGTTGCTTTTTCCCGACGCGTCATGCGCATGGCGACCGCAGCCCTTCCGTTTCGTTCTCCGATGAACGTGGCTATTTTCGCTGCTGGGTCTGCGACGATGTCCGTGGCGATATTTTCTCGCTGGTGCAGCTTGTCAAAGGCTGCAATTTTGCCGAGGCCGTAGAATGGATTCGCGAACGCTACTCCTTCCTAGCGTCAAATTCAAAACATGTCGAGCGGAAAGTTTATACTCGTGAAAATTTGCAAAACGTCCGCAACAATTCTCACGAACGGCTTCCTGAGTACGCTCCATACGAAGTGACCGAACCGCCCAAAGAACTTGTCCACGAAGATGAACGCAAGAAAATCATCCTGGACTTTCTCAAGATGCTGTCTCCCGTTGATAAGACTCCTGCGGCAGCGTGGCTTGCCCGCAGACGAATCTACAAGCCTGTTTGGGACAAGATGCTTTTGCGCACTATCGTCGATTATGGGACGCTGAATCAGAAGCTCAAGAACACATACGATGTGGACGTTCTCAAGTATGTCGGACTCTTCAGCGAAAAAGGAAATCTAAAGTATTACAAGTATCCGCTGATATTCCCCTATTTGGATGCGCAACGCCGCTCATGTTATTTCCAGGCGCGAGCCATTGATTCAAGTGTTTCACCGAAAGAAATGAATTTGCGAGGAACGGTGCCGTATCCGTACAATATGTCCGTTCTCGATCAGAAGCCGGGTTGGGTCTATCTGTGTGAGGGTGTGGTGGATACGCTGACTTTCCTTGGGCAGAATATCTGTGCTGTGGGAATCCCGGGTGTGCGTTCGTTCAAGGTGGAATGGCTTCCGCTTTTCAAGAACAAGAGCGTTGTACTTTGCCTCGATAAAGATGAAGCGGGGCGTAGTGGCACAGAATATTTGCAGAATGTCTTTGGACAGGCGGGCATTCGCACAGTTGTTCTTGGTGAGGGCATGGAGCATTTGGAAACGTCTATGAAGGAAGGCGAAGATATAAATGACTGGTTTGGTGGGAAAAGGTAGGCGTTGAACGAATGGAATTTTGTATTTTTGGCGCAAGGGTAGAGGCTTAGAACATGAATACAAATATTGAAAAGCAGAGTTCCGTCGAAGAAGATAAGGTGACAGAAAATGGCAAAAGTTGTCACTCGTTTTTGAAAGGTATACTTATTGCCTTGAAGTGCATCTTGGTGGCACTCGTGATTTATTCAGCTGCATTTTCAATTTGTGCAACCGTTCTTTTGTACAAGGGCGCCTCTTATGCAATGAATTTTTATGATAACGTGGTGGACTTGAAAGACAAAGCTCCTAAATCAAGTATGTACATGGAGGCGCTTCGCGATTCCAATCCGCAGGTCGTTATCAAGCACAGATTTGTCCCCTTGGATTCCATCAGCGTAGATTTGCGCAAGGCGGTTATTGCTGCGGAAGATGCTGGTTTCTTTTATCATCCGGGTTTTGATGTGAAAGCGATTGCAGAAGCTCTTAGCGCCAACCAATCGGCAGGAAAGCAAATTTTCGGCGGCTCGACGATTACGCAGCAGTTGGCGAAAAACATGTTTTTGAGTGGAGAACGCACTTGGGGTCGCAAATTCCAGGAGCTTGCTTACGCACTTGCCATGGAATACAAACTCGGAAAACGTCGCATTCTGGAACTTTATCTGAACTACGCTCAATGGGGAAAGAATGTTTTCGGCTGCGAAGCGGCTAGCCAAGAGTATTTCCAAAAGAGCTGTTATGAGTTGGATGTCGAGGAATCGGTTGTATTAGCGGCGATGATTGCAAGCCCGAATAATCACAATCCGAACAAGCCCGACGATGCCTTCATGACTAAGCGTAAAACGCAGATATACAAGAGCCTGGGGATTGCAAAGTAGAACTTATGCGGCTAGAAATGCGAATCTAGTGAACAGTGAATAGTGGAGAGTGAACAGGGGGCTTATGGGAGCTGTGCGACGAAGCAATCTGTTTGGGCGGTTTGCAGTTTTTGAGCATGTCATCCTGTACTCTGACACGGGATCTTTCTGCGTTCAATTTTAATGCACATATAGATTGCTTCACCCCTTTGGGGTTCGCCATGACGTACAAGGCGAGCGTTGCGAAACTTTTATCTCATAATTTATAATTCATAACTCATAATTAGTTCTTTTCTGCATATTTATCGCCACTCCTACCACTCTTTCTACTTCCTTTTCGTCTGTGATTCCCTTTTGAATGAGACGCAGGGCGTTTTCGTGGAGGGTGCCGTCCGCATAGGTGCGGTCGGGGAGGAATAGCTCTGCGATAGCGATGCGCCCTTTGTAGAATGTGGGGGCGACAGACGCATCTCCAGTTGCTATCGTTGCTTTTCTAGCGACTGTAGACGCATCTCTAGCGGCTATGGCGGTTGTTGTTGCTGTGGCGGCGTTCTCGGCTGCAACAGCGGTCTTGGTTGCTCTAGCAGTATCTTCTGCGTCTGTCGCGATTCCTGCTGCAACATCATTCTCGGCTTTATTTGCGATTTTCCGTACAAGTCTTTGCGCAAGGATTCCAAGCAGCGATTCCTGAAGCAGTTTTTCCGGAATTCCCAAGTCCGCAAGTCGCGTAAAAGCGGCGCTTGCGCTGTTTGTATGCAGCGTGCTCAGCACGAGATGCCCCGTTTGTGCGGCCCTGAGTGCGATTTGTGCTGTCTCCGCATCGCGGATTTCCCCGATGAGAATTGCATCTGGATCTTGCCGCAGAATGGAGCGCAGTGCCGCAGCGAATGTGAATCCGCATTTCTCGTTGACCTGCACTTGGTTTACTCCCGTCATCTCGTATTCCACGGGATCTTCGATGGTGGTGATGTTGATTTTCCGCTTCGAAATTTCGCGGAGGCCTGCATAAAGCGTCGTCGTCTTGCCACTGCCTGTAGGTCCAGTTACCAGAAACAGTCCCTGTGGACTCCGAAAAATGCGGCGCAACTCCTGTAGCACCTTTGGCGAAAATGAAAGTTTCTCAAGAATATTTTCGCTATTCATAGGCGGCAAAAGTCGCAGAACGCATTTTTCACCGTCGCTTATTGGGAGCGTGCTGACGCGTACCGAAATTTTCTGCGAAAAATTTTCGAATTGAAAACTGCCGTCATGTGGCAATCGTCTCTCGGTAATGTCTATTTCCGACATGACCTTGAGCCGAATCAGGATAGGTTCTGCAAGCCATGCTGGGAGCGTCTTGTATTCGCAAAGCATTCCGTCGATGCGAAAACGTATACGAAGCGTGTTTTCTGTAGGTTCCAAATGAATATCTGTTGCCGATTTTTGCAACGCATCGCGGATGAGACAATCGACGAGATTCGCAATCGGCTCTGATTCCCAAGAGGAACTTTTATTTTCTTTGATTTTCTCTAAAATGCTCGATGTATCGGTCTCCTTATGCGACAGCAATTGCCTGATTTTTTCTGGAGTACATTTTTGTGGGAGGACTCTTTTTTGCGAAAGAAAACGAACTTTCTCAAGTAGCATTTCATCATCGATATTTTCAATGCCAATATGAATTGCTGAACTTTCGCTAGATGTTTCTAGAATGGCTAGCGTGTTTTTTTTGCACCAGATGGAACTCAAATTCATGTGATTCAACATATAAATTTCAATTTTGTCAAAGTCGCAACCGCTTCATTTTGCAATCTATAGTTTGCAAAGTTTCCATCGCAAACAAAATCTTTGCGCCCGAACAGATTGCTTTGTCATGTTGCTCACTGCCCAACGGCAAGCGGGTTCACAATGACGAGGAACAAAATGTCTGCATTTTTCTATGTCGGAGGCGAATCTGTCGTGCGCATGTGTCATGTGTGCTAGGCTCGACAGCGCTTGCGCTTGCATTCGCTTTGGAGAACTGACACTGTCATGGATTATGTTCCATGATGTAAAAAAAAGCTTCCCCGAATTTCGGGGAAGCCTCTTCTCTCTCATTTCCAGCAATGACTATAGGAGCAAAAATCATCACTGAAACTTATAATGAAATCTAGAAAAAAATTATCAATTAGTCTTGTTAAAATTTTCCCATATTCCCTTTTTATGTTGATACGCTGTCAATTTTTTGATTACTGACTAGTTATTACTGCTTTTTTTGTTTCTCTTGTGGAATATCGCATTCGGGAGCCAGAAGAACGTCGGAATCAGGTACATGGTGAGGATTGCAGAAATTGCAAGGCCACCCACGGACGCGATACCCATCGGCTTCGTCATGGCGGCGACGTCACCACCGATACCGAAGGCGAGCGGCAACTGGGCCACGATAGATGCAAACGTTGCAAGGGCAATCGGCTGGAACTTCGACTTTGCCGCAGTGAGCATTGCCGAACGGCGTCCCATACTTCCACTGCGTAGCAATCGGTTCGCTTCGTCAAGCAATAGAATTGCGTTGTTCACCACCACACCGATAAGCATAACGATAGCCATGAACGCAATCATGGAGAGCGAGTTTCCGGTAAGCACAAGGGCGATAACCACGCCGATAGCACCCATAGGAATCGTCGTCATGATGATGAACGGCTGCATGAAGCTTTCGAGGAGTGCGACAAGCAAGATGTAGGTGAGGAGAATTGCCATGAGGATTGCTGCGACGAATTCCTTCACCATGTCGTTCTGCATGTCTGCATTACCACCGAATCCTGTGTAAACACCTTCGGGGAGTTCGCCTGCGGCCTTCATCTCTTCGGCAATCTTTCCTACCTTGCCCATGATTTCACCCGTGGTGTGCCCAGGGAGAAGGTTCATGGAAACGTCGATACGGCTCATCTTTCTCTTACGTTGAATCTTTGTCGGACCGTTGCCGTCTTCGATGTCGAAGAGCGCTGTTGCCGGAACATAACCCTTCGGAGTGAGTATCGGCAAGTCTTCGATATCGGCGTGGCTGTGTCTGTCCTTTTCCTGCATACGCACGTACACGTCGTATTCTTCGCCATCTTCTGTATACTGGCCGGCTTCGTAGCCGCTCACGGCGATATAGTTCGCTGTGGCGAGGCTTTGGAGCGTTACGCCATAGTCAGCAAGAGCCTGGCGATTCGGAATCAGCTTGATTTCAGGCTTACCCGCTTCGTAGCTTGTCTTGACTTCGACGACGCCCGGAATGTCCTTGACCTTGTCGAGGAGGATTTCGGATGCCTTGATGGCGGAATCCAGTTTGAGGGAACTCACTTCGAGAACCACATCGCCTGCGGAGTTGTTGCTCATTTCGGAAGCGGAAGCGTTCTTGATGGAGATGTAGGCGTCAGGAATATCGGCAAGGAAAGGACGCAGAGAGTCGACGACCTGCTCTGTGCTGCGGGTTCTGCCCTGCTGGCGCTTGAGCATCTTCATGCGGATTTTTGCCTGGTTCACACCGGTGAAACCGTTTTCGCCGCCGACAGTCACGTTGTAGCGTTCCAAGTCAGGAACGTCCTTGATGCGTGCTTCGATAATCTGGGCGACACTATCCGTTGTTTCGATATTCGTTCCTACGGGCATTTCCAAGGTGATGTTGATCATGCCCTGGTCCTGTTTCGGAGAAAGTTCAACGGTGAGGTAGTTTGTCGCAAGAATGTACACAAAGTAGAGCATGGCGCCGAGGCCTAGGACCTGCAAGAGGACGCCCGGAACGGAAAGCGCGAAGCTCAAGGTCTTGAGATAGACAAAGCGGATGCCCTTCATGCACCATGGGAAGAATGATGTGAGTCTTTCGATAATGCCCGGCTTTTCCTCGATGATGTTGCCATTTGCGTCATGCTTCTTGCCCTTGAACAGGTAGGCTGCCATGAGCGGCGTCAAGGTGAAGGTGACGAGCAGCGACACGAACGTCGCGAACACCATGGTCATACCGTAGGTCTTGAAGAAGATACCGACGATGGACTTCATGAATGCAATCGGCACGAACACGCAGACGTTTGTCAAGGTGGATGCCATGATAGCGACCATGATTTCGCTTGTACCCTTGAGGGCTGCTTCCTTCGGGTCTAGACCTTCCGTAAGTTTTACGTTGATGTTTTCAAGCACCACGATGGAGTTCGTCACAAGGAGACCCACGGCAGAGGAAAGCGCCATGAGCGACATCATGTTGATACCGAAACCGGCGAAGTACATCAGGGTGAATGCACCGATAACAGAAATCGGCATGGTAAGCGCCGCGATAAGCATCGTGGAGAGCTTGCCTAAGAACAAGAGCAAAAGAATGGAGGTGAGGATAATGGCTATGACAATGTTCTGAATCACGTTCTGGATGGATTCTTCAACAGCTTCGGACTTGTCGTAGACCAGGTTGATCTGGAATCCTTCCGGGAGCGTCTTGTTGATTTCCTCGACGCGCTTGCGGGCACCCTTGGAAACTTCCACGACGTTTGCATCGGAACGCTTCTTGATATCCATGGAAATGGAGTTGATGCCGTTGTAGCGGGAAGCAGAAGTAATCGTCTTGACGGTATCCTTGACCAAAGCGACTTCGCTAAGCTTGATGACGCCTTTTGAGGTCGGAATATCCATGTCGCGCATCTGGTCGAGATTTTCGAACTTGCCTGCGGTACGGACGCTTGTGTTCTTGTGGCTTCCGATGACTTCGCCCACCGGGTAGTTGAGGTTTGAAGCCTGGAATACGCCCATCATCGTCGTGATGTCTACGCCACGGTCCTTGAGCTTTTCCTTGTCGAGCTCGATGGAAATCTGACGGGTCGTACCACCGAAGATATCGACACTAGCGACTCCGGAAACGGAGGTGAGGAGCGGCTCGATATCGTCTTCCACCTTCTGACGGAGTTCTGTCGGATTGAGAGGACCCGTGAAGGAGAAGGACATGATTGCCTGGGCGTTGATATCGACCTTTGCGATAATCGGTGCCTCGACAGCATCGGGGAAGTCTGCCGCGGTCTGCTCGATTTTTGCACGGACATCGTTTGCCGCGACATCGACGTTCACGCCCATGTTGAACATGGCGACGATGATGCCGTAGTTTTCCATACAGATGGACTGTACGTAGTCGATACCGTCGATGAGTTCCACCGCCTCTTCAATCGGCTTCGCGATGGTCGTTTCGATTTCTTCCGGGTTTGCGCCGGAATAGATGATGGTTCCCGTAACCACAGGAACGTCGAATTTCGGCATCAAGTCCACGACCATCATGGTGTACGTGTAGATACCGAACACCACCACGGTCAAGATGACCATGAGCATGGTGATTGGTTTGTAAATACTGGCTTTAATCATTCAGCAAATCTCCAAGGGTTCCGGTTACTTGACGATGAGGACCTTGTCGCCTTCGTTCATCCTGGACATGCCTTCGACCATGACGGTTTCGCCAGCATTGATTCCTTCAAGAATCTGGACGCTTTCTTTGGTCTGGACGCCGACCTTTACGACGTGGCGCTTGGCGGTGCCGTCTTTTTGGACTGTCCAAACTGTGTTGACGCCGTTACGGTAGACGATTGCCTCTGCCGGGACGATGGTTCCTTCAACTTGGCGAGCTTCGATTTCTGCCGTGACGAACATGCCCGGGAGGAGCTTCTTGTCCTTGTTGTCGAATGTAATTTCTACGGGGAAGAATCGCTTGTCGTCTGCGGCAAGCGGGATGAGGCTCACCTTGCCTTCGATGGCTTCTCCGTTCAGATTGACTGTTGCCTTGGCGTTCTTTGTGAAAAGACCGATATCCTTGCTTGTAACGTTGAGCTTGAGGATGACCTTGTCGAGCTTTGCGATTGTGCAGAATACGCTGTTAACGCCAGGAACCTGTCCTACCTTGTAGTTGAGGGATGTGATGACGCCTGCTTCTGGGGCGAGAATCTTGGTGGCGCGGCGAGCCGTTTCCATGTTCATCTTCGCAATTTTCAGTTGGCTTTCGGCCTGGTCGAGTTCCTGCTGGCTGATGCCGCCCTTTTCGAATACCTGGCGGAGACGTGCCGTGGATTTTTCGAGAAGGCTGACCTGTTCGCTTGACTGCTGGTAGCTGGTATTGTCGCCCGTGTAGACGTATTCGGCGAGAACCTGGTCTTTTTTGACAGTGCTGCCGACTTGAACGTAAATTTTTGCAATCGGGTCCGGCATCTTGGAAAGGGCGTTGTTCTGGCGGGTGCCTTCGATGGAGCCGCTGAAGCTGCGGATGTCGTCGAGTTTTGCCGTGACGGCCTGTGCGACGCGGGCGGGTTTGCCCTTTTCGGCCTGAATCTGTTCAATGGTTGTAGCCTTTGCATCGGCCTTGTCGTCTTTTTTCTTCAAATCGCAGCCGACGAGGAGAAGCGACAGAGCGGAAAGGGTAATCAGTGTTTTTGTTGTCGTGTTCATTTTTGTTATCCTCTTATCTCTTAATATTCACCTGTGGCTTTCAGTAATGCCTTGTATGCCGTGTTCCAGCCGAGAACAGCTTGCATGTGGTTCAATTGCGCCTGGCGGAGGCTCATGTTCGCGTCGAGCAAGTCGAGCTGCGGGGCCTTTCCGACCTTGAAGGCTTCTTCCGTAAGTTCCTGGTTACGCTTTGCGAGGGCAAGGGAGCTCTTGGAAAGTTCAAGGTTCTTTTCGGATTCTTCCAAGGCGTTCAGGTTCGTCTCGATGGCGAGTTGAATCGTTCTGTTTGCGTTTTCCTTGGTAATCTGTGCACTGCGGAGGGCTGACTTGGACTGTACCACTGCTTCGCGCGTCTGGAAACCGTTGAAGAGGTTCATGGAGACGCTCAGGTAGACCTTCTTGCTGATGTTCTTGTCCCAGTCGGGTCTGTCCCAGTCGAAGAAGTCGTTGTTGCCGCTCTGGTAGGTGATGGAGCCGCCAAGAACGACATTCGGCTTGAATCCGACATCGTCAATGTTGATTTTGAGGTCAGCCATCTTTTCCGCATCATCGAGCATGGCGAGCGTGCGGAGACGGCTTTTTACATGTTCAAGAACGGTATCTGCCGGGGTTGCGTTTTCCGGGTTCATGAGTTCGCCTTCGAACTTGGCTTCGGCATCGTAGGGGAGGCCGATTATCGTAAGGACTGCATTTCTTGCGAATACCTGGTTCTTCTTTGCAGTTTGAAGAGCGGCCTGCAACTGTTCCAGCTGCAGCTTTGCGCGGATGAGGTTCAATTCGCTGACCATGCCGCTTTCGAAGGACTTGGTGACGAAATCCAGATGGCTCTGGATGATGGCAATGTTTTCTTCGGTGATAATCACGGCGGAATCGGCCACAAGCAGATTGTCGATAGCCTGGTCTATGGCGAACTTTATGGATGCCTTCGTCTCTTCGAGTTTGACTTCCGTCATGTGCTTGTAAACTTTTGCAATATCGATGGCCGTGCCGACTTTGCCTTGCGCATAGAGAACCTGTGTCAAGGTAAGTCCAATCTGGGTGCCCCAGCGGTAGCCCTTCAATGCGGCCATGCCAGAAGCGATACCATCCAAGGTCCCTGATACAATCTTATCGTATTCTGAGGGAATACCGTATTTTACGGAATCCTTCTTTTTGTCGTCAAAAGCGTCTTTTACCGGTGTAGCGCCTAGATTGACGTCATCCAGACCGAAAGTTCTTGCATAAGTGGCGCTGAAGTCTAATGTGGGGTATGCGTTGCCGTATCCAGCTTCGACCTGGGACTTTGCGACGACGAGTTCTTCCTCGGCGGCTTTCACGTCAGGCGAATTTTCGAGTGCGATTTGGATAGCTTCATCGCGGGTATAGACTTTTGCCGAGGTCGGTACAATCAGTCCCAGTGCGAGGACAGAAAGGACTAGAATTTTCCTTGACATTCGTTCTCCTATTTATATATGAAGTCAGGCCAAATGTAAAAAAAAAGCACCATTTCTATAAGGGTGCTTTTTTCGAAAAATGATAAAAGGTGTTTTTTGTACGATAAAATGCAGAAGTTTCCGATAGAAGCGGAAATCTAGGGAATACTTACATCAGTCCCGGAATCTTCATGCCGCCAGTAATGTCGCTGATGCTTGACTGGGTGGCTTCATCTTTTTTCTTCACGGCGGAGTTCACTGCGGCCATGATGAGGTCTTCCAAGGCTTCGACATCGTCCTTATCGACTGCGTCCGGGTTGATTTTGACCATGGTCAAGACTCCCTTGCCGTTCATGGCGATTTTGACCATGCCGCCGCCTGCTTCGGCATCAAAACTCTGGGCCTTCAAGTCGCTTTGGGCTTTGATCATTCTGCTTTGCATTTTCTGAAGGTCTTTTAACATCTTGCTCATGTCCATGGCGAAAATCCTCTTTATATATAGTTAAAGGTTGTTTTTTGTTTTTTCGTGTGCAATATACAAATTTTTGGCTGGTTAATCGGGTTCTTCCTCGTCTGTCTGAGCTTGCAATGTGTTGCGGCTCAATTTATGGGAAAAAATCAGTTCCGTTGCAAAGAGTTGCTGGAGTTTTGACAGGTGCGGATCGCTTTGGAGGTCGCGCTCGTAAGGGGTGAGCCTTGCGTTTCGCTGCATTTCGAGTTCCGTTTCCGTGTAGGCGCGGACTCCAAGGGAGAGGCTGATTTGCGTTTGCAGCCTGTCTTCGAGGATGCGTTTGACTCGTTCAAGGTGTTCCGGGTGCTCCTGCATCTGTTTATAGTTCCAGATGTCGGCGTTGGCGGAATTGCCTACGTATACAAGCCTCACGGGGAACGGAGTCGCGTTGACGTCGCCTGTTTCGAGGGTGGATCCTGCGAGGTTTGCTGCAAAGACGTAGTCTCCATCGTTTGCGATGCTTGAAAGAATGGAGGACCACGCTGCGGTGATTTCGTAGCGGGTGTAAGTTTGCGCTGAACTGTACTCCTTCATGTTCGCGAAGGGGTCCTCGTACGATGCCTGGACTTCCTCCTGGGCATCGATCATGGCGCTAACTTCAGTTACTTTTTTTTTTACCGCGTCGTTCTCGGCGCTTTTGGGATCGTTGATTGCTGCAAGGGCTCTTCGAAGGTCTACCAGGCGATCGAGCCATGCCATGCGGGCGAAAGTCGTTTCTACAAGGAGTCGCGGATTCGTGCTGTAGCGGAGCGTCCCCTGCAAGTCGATAAGCATCTTGCTTATGCGGAGGAGGTCGCCGTTCGTGAGACTCTGGACGCAGCTCTTGTACTTAGTATAAAGCTCTTCCGAAATGTTCAATGCGTCGGCGGTAAAGGCGTCCAGGCGTGTGTAGAGAAGGTTCCTGAGGAACTTGCCGAAGCCGTCCAGCATCGGCGTAAACTCGATGCCAATCTTGACCGCTTCATCCACCATGTGGAAGCAGCCCTTGATGTCGTGATTCTCGATGGACTGGATGAGGGAGAAGAAGAGTTCTACGGGCGGAATGCCGAGGATGCTGCGGACGGATTCCGCGGTCATCTCGTTTCCGGTGAATGCGTAGGCCTGGTCGAAGTAGGTGAGGCCGTCGCGCATGGAACCGTCCGCCTTTTCGGCGAAGATGTCGAGGGCTTCGTCTGTGGCGTTGATGCCTTCCTGTTCGCAGATGTAGCGGAGACGGCTGCGAATCTGGTCGATGGTGAGGCGCTTGAAGTCGAAACGCTGCACGCGGCTGAGAATCGTTTGCGGCACCTTGTTGACTTCGGTTGTGGCGAAGATGAAAATCACATGGGCCGGGGGTTCCTCGAGTGTCTTGAGGAGCGCGTTGAAGGCGCCTGTCGAAAGCATGTGGACTTCGTCGATGATGAAAATCTTGTATTTGCCGATGACTGGCGGATATTGCACGCGGTCAATCACGTCGCGTATGTTGTCGACGCTCGTGTTGGAGGCTGCGTCGATTTCGTAGACGTCCATCGGGTTTCCGCCGGAGATGTCCTTGCAACTGTCGCATTCGCCGCACGGATGCAGCGGGTCGCCGCCCTTGCAGTTGAGTGTGCGCGCTAGGATACGGGCGGAAGTAGTCTTACCAACACCGCGTGTACCGGTGAAAAGGAATGCGTGATGAAGACGACCGCCTTCGATGGCGTTCTGGAGCGTTTTTGCGATATGCTCCTGACCGACCATGTCGCTGAAAGATTGTGGGCGCCATTTACGCGCCATTGCAATATAAGCCATGGGTAAAGTATAGTAAAAAAGTGAATGGGGAACAATTAACAATTAACAATGAACAATTAACAATGAACAATTAACAATGAACAATTAACAATTAACAATTAACACAAATGCGTAGGGCGAGTGAAGCGGCCAAGGTGGACGCTTTCAGCGTCCATGGCTGCGCTCACAAATAATCATAAACGAGTTTACGATTGCTTGATTCGCTTGCGCATTGCTGCTTGGGCATGGCATAAATGCCAAACCTGGCGCTCGAAAATAAAAATGCAAGCATTTTTGCTTTACTCGCTTAAAGGTTTGTTCCGAGCCGAGCATTGAACGCCTTCGGCGTTTGCAGCTGCGGTTATGAAATATCAAAATGCAAGCATTTTGCTGCTTCATAACCTTGCGTGCTGTTGGCCCCCGAAGGGGCAATTAACAATGAACGGTTTTTGTAGCTAGAGATGTGCGGGAGTTGGGGTTTGAGAGACATCCGCTTACTCAACGGTAAAAGTCTATTGAAAGAACGTCTCCCCCGTGCTCCGACACGGGATCCCACCGCAGCATACCTCCCGCATCTCGCTTATGAGTGAAACTGCGCCGCAGGCGCCTAACTTTCATCACATAATTCATAACTAATAACTATCTCAGACTCCTCAACCTGTTATTCTGGACCCTATCGCTTCACTTCGTTTCGTTCTAGGGTGACGGCAGCGATAGGATCTAGGGTCTCGCGTTTTATTGCTGCAATGTTGTCTGCTAAAAAAACACCGTCATCTCGGCACCCGAGCCGGAATTTGCTTTTGCGCCTTCGGCATACGGACTAAATCATCATTTTTGCGAGTTTGGTCCGTATGTAATCTGCTTTTGTGCCCTTGGCATACGGACTAAATCATCATTTTTGCGAGTTTGGTCCGTATGTAATCTGCTTTTGCGCCTTCGGCATACGGACTAAATCAGCTTTTTTGCGAGTTTGGTCCGTATGGAAGCGGCTTTTGCGCCTTCGGCATACGGACTAAATCAGCGTTTTGCCGGGTTTGGTCCGTATGGAAGCGGCTTTTGCGCCTTCGGCATACGGACTAAATCAGCGTTTTGCCGAGTTTGGTCCGTATGGAAGTGACTGTTGCGCCTTCGGCATACGGACTAAATCAGCTTTTTTGCGAGTTTGGTCCGTATGTAATCTGCTTTTGCGCCTTCGGCATACGGACTAAATCAGCGTTTTGCCGGGTTTGGTCCGTATGGAAGCGGCTTTTGCGCCTTCGGCATACGGACTAAATCAGCGTTTTGCCGGGTTTGGTCCGTATGGAAGTGGCAGTTGCGCCTTCGGCATACGGACTAAATCATCATTTTTGCGAGTTTGGTCCGTATGTAATCTGCTTTTGTGCCCTCGGCATACGGACTAAATCAGCGTTTTCGAGCGTTTGGTCCGTATGGAAGTGACTGTTGCGCCTTCGGCATACGGACTAAATCAGCATTTTCGAGCGTTTGGTCCGTATGTAATCTGCTTTTGCGCCTTCGGCATACGGACTAAATCAGCGTTTTCGAGCGTTTGGTCCGTATGGAAGTGGCAGTTGAGATTTTTTTGGTGACGATGTGATTTGTCGCGATAGATTGGTGGCTGCATCCCTCAAGCGTCTCGTCTTCGAGTAGCTCTGCGGCGCAGCCGCCTTGCTTTTTTCTCATAATTGATGGCAACTTTAATAATAAGCAACTTCGCTGCTTTGATATTTGGCTCGGAAATGGCCAAGTAAATTTGGTTGCTTCTCTTGTTTTGGTTATCAATTCATAACTAATAACTATCCTTAGCCACTATATCTTAAATCCTAGACCTTGTTTCCGTATATTCAACGTTGTAACTTAGGCCCTTGTAAAAAATAGATGGTTTTTTATGAAAGTTCGCCTGTGCTGCTGGAATTCTATTTTAAAAACGAGTGTGAAACTTACAAAAATTCATTTGAAACTTACGTAATACTTTTGTAATACTTAAAATAATATATTGAATTTGCATTTTTGTGTTTTGCCCACTACTCCGATGCGACGATTTGTTTTAACTTGAGAGAACTCAAAAAAGAAGTGGGAAAATATGAATAAAATCAAAGGGTTCTTCTCGTTTTATGGTCTTGCATTCACTCAGGTGGCTGTTTCGACAATCATCGTGGGGTACATGGAACTTGTCTGGGGGCGCATGGGGTATACGGCCACCGAATCCTGGCAGTTCTATGCGCTTCATCTGCTGTTCCTGTTGCCGTTCGTGCTCCTGATGTCTCCGGCGGGATATTTTTCGGACAAGTATCCGAAGGAACGTGTGCTGCTACATACGACGGGGCTTTCGATTCCCGCGGTAGGACTTTTCGGCTACGGCGCCTATGCGAATAACATTCCCTTGATTTATGTTTCCATCGGCTTGTTCTTTGTTTTGCAGGCGTTCCAGTCTCCGGCGCGGAGCGGCTACATGAAGGAGTTGATGGGGGTGCGTTTCTTGGCGAGCGGAAGCGGCAACTTGATGATTGTCTCTTTTGTGGCTTTTGTCCTCGCAGGTGCGGGGCTTGCGTTTGCGAGTCTCCAGGAAATGGTATTTCCGGTTGTTGGCTGTGTCACTTTTTTGCAGCTGATGGGGCTCCTGTTCGCTTTTCGTCTGCCCGCCATCGGCGCCTATGATGAAGATTTGAAATTCCCGTGGAATAGGTATTTCAATTTTGGCTATGGTCGCCGAAAATTGGAGAAGGCGTGGAATAATCGCGGTGTTCGTCAGTCCATTATCGGTCTTTCGATGTTCTGGGTGATGATCTTTTTGATGGTTTTTGTCATTCAGGATTCGTTCGGCTCCGGGGCGCTTTTCAATCAGGATTCGCTTGTGAATTATGCGATTATCGGCACGGCGCTTGGGCTTGTTGTCGGTTTTGTCTATGCAATGCGCATGTCAAAAAATTTCATCGAGACGGGTCTTATCCCGATGGGAACGGCGGGTGCAGCGGCGCTGATTTTTGTGATTCCGTTTATCCCGAGACCATTCAATGCGATTGCATTTTCGCTGCTCGGTTTCTGCGGCGGAATCTATATGCTTCCGATGTTTGCGCTTCTTTTGTACAATTCCAAGCCGCGTTCTGCGGGGCATGTGCTTTCGGTGAATAATGCGGTACAGAATTTATGCGTCATCGTCTTTGACGTGCTTGCGATTGTATCGATGCGTCTTTTGGGCGTTGATCGCATGGATCTGTTTTTTATCTTCGGAATTTTCTGTCTGGCGGGAACGATTTGGGCTTTGTATGTGATGCCGCAGTCACTCATTCGTCAACTCTTGCGCACGACGCTTTCGCTTCATTATAAGTTTATTGTCAATGGACTCAAGAATCTGCCGTGGGAAGGGCCGGTGTTTCTCGTCGGAAACCACATCTCGTATATCGACTGGGCTCTGATTCAGATGGCGAGTCCGCGTCCGCTGCGTTTTGTATTGAGCCGCCGCAGCTACGAAAAATGGTACATCCGTCTGCTGCTCACGCAGATGAACGTGATTGCGCTTGACTTGGCGCATCCGGAAAAGGCGATGGAAGAGGCGCATGAGGCGCTGTTGCGAGGCGAAGCCGTGGTGGTGTTCCCTGAGAATGCGCTTTCGCCGACAGGAAATGTGAACAAGTTTCGTCTGGATTACAGCGCTGCAATTAGGGGCGTGCCGAATCTCAAGTTGCTCCCGCTCTATGTGCAGGGGCTTTGGGGAAGTTCGTATTCCATGGCCTGTGCGGGTTACAAGGATGTGGTCCATAGCGGCGGTCGCATAGTTTCTGTCGCTTTTGGCGAGGCGTTGCCTGTGAATTCGAACAACGTGCAGATGATGCGCGCCATCCAGGAACTTTCGATTACCGCGTGGGAAGCTTACATTCGCAGGCTCCGTCCTGTTGCGAGTAGCTGGATTCGCACGGCAAAGCGCAAGGGGAGCGCACCTGTGGTCTTTAGCCCTGACGGAAAGCATTTTTCCGGCTATTCGCTTGCGACGGCTTCGCTTACGTTCGCCCGAATTTTTGAAGACTTGCTGGACAAGGGGGAGCGAAGTGTCGGTGTATTGATTCCGCCTTCGGGTCCGGGAATTATCGCCAACTTGGCACTCCTCATCAAGGCGAAGACGGTCTGCAATTTGAATTACTCCAGCACGCCGGAGACGATGAAATACTGCTGCGAGGTAGCCCAGGTCAAGACGATTATTACCGCTCATGCTTTTGTAGACAAGTTAAAAAGTAAAGGGATGAACCTGGATGTACTCCTGGATAATTATAAAATACTTTATATGGAAGACCTGGGAAAAACGTATGTGAAAAAGCCTGTGCTTATAGCGAACTTCCTTCGCATAATGCTGCTTCCCGCCTGGTACTTGGAAAGGAGATTTTTCAAGAAGGTAAGCCTAGATGATGTGGCGACGATTATTTTCAGTTCCGGTTCGGAAGGGACGCCGAAGGGCGTTGAGCTGACGCATTTCAATCTGATGGGAAACATCAAGCAGTGCGCAGGCGTGTTGAATGTGAGTTCCGAAGACGTATTCCTTGGGCTTTTGCCGCTGTTCCATGCATTTGGATTTTCCATCACGACGATGCTTTGCATGGTGGAGGGAATCCCTGTGGCGACATGCCCCGACCCGACGGATGTGCGGATGATTGCGCGCTCTTGCGCCGAATTCAAGGTGACAATCATGGTTGCGACGGGAACGTTCCTTCGCATGTGGGGCACGAGCCGCCATGTGCATCCGCTGATGTTTGGGCATGTGCGCTGCATCTTTGCCGGCGCCGAAAAAATTCGCGAGGACGTTCGCAATCTTTACCGCTCTAAGTTCAAGCTTGAAATTTTTGAAGGTTTCGGCTGCACCGAAACAACGCCTGTCGCCTCCGTGAACAACTGCGACTTTCTGCTGGATGACTACAAGACGGTCGTGGTCGGCAATAAGCCGGGAACTGTCGGTGTGCCGATGCCCGGTTGCCAGTTCCGCATCGTGGATCCGGAAACGCTTGAGGAATTGCCGCTTGGACAGGATGGCCTGATTCTCATTGGCGGTGCGCAGATTATGAAGGGCTACCTCAACGACCCCGTGCGCACGGAAAAGGCGCTCACGATGATCAATGGACGCAGGTGGTACAAGACCGGCGACAAGGGCCATATCGACGAGGACGGGTTTATCACGATTGTGGACAGGTACAGCCGCTTTGCGAAACTTGGCGGTGAAATGGTGAGCCTCGGCGCCGTGGACTTTAAGATTTCGGAACATGCTGAGTTTGATGAAATTGACCATTTCGCTGTCGCAGTCCCTGACGGAAGCAAGGGGGAGAAAATTGCGCTTGTGTACGCTGGCGACAAGTCGGAAGACGAAATGAAGACGATGCTTCGCCAAATTGGTCTCCCGCCTTTGATGGTTCCTGGTTACGTTGTTAAAGTTGAGGTTCTCCCGAAACTTGGTAGTGGCAAGGCCGACGTGCAAACGGGCAAGAAAATCGCCATGGAACGGCTCGGTTTGACGATGTAAATTAATGTTTAATGGCTAAAAAACTATCTTTAGCGCACTATGAAGGATTCCAATAAGAATAATGTTTCTGCTGAAAATGCAGCTGATGTGAAAAAATCTGTAGTCCAGTCTCTCAAGGATTGGATTGCTTCTCTTCGTCTGGGCAAGCCGCATGTTGTCATGTTGGCGGTGACGGTCGTGGTTCTCCTTTCGGCTGTTTTGATTTTTAACAATCTGCCGGTGTCGTATGCGCGTAACTGGGACATCAAATGGGGGTACTACTCCATCCTGAGTACGTTCCTGCTGTTCCTTGTGGGTGTCGGCTTGAACATTCCCTTTGTGGCGAAAAATATCCGCGGGTTCCTGCCCAGCGGAAAAAGCTGTTGCGGACTCGCCATTCTGCTGATTATCTTCTCGGCGTTCATGTTCGGGAACATCAGCAATACGCATCGCGTGCTGAGTGACGAAACCAGCTGGGAATCTATGGGCTTGCAAATGTACTTCCAGCATACGGGCGGCATTTGCAACGAAGGCATCTGGGAAAATGGAGTCCTTACTTGCGAAACCGAGGTGAACAATTTCAAGGGCAAGGCGCTTGGCTTTGTTTACTCCCTGGTGTTCCACTTTATGGAGCCTAATCGCGATTCCGCCTTGATGGTGAACTATCCGTTCTACATTCTGAGCTTGATTGCGTTCTTCCTTGCACTGAGCAAGTGGTTCAAGAGCGATAAATTGGCTTTGGCGGCGACTGCGTTCCTTGGCGGCATGCCGATATACCTTTTGCAGGCACGTGCGGCATCGACCGAGGTGCTCTACATTTGCCTCTTGGCGATACTCATGGCGTGGTATGCGTTTGTCCCTGTGAACAAGGTGACGTGGAAGCATTTTGTGTTTACGGTTCCCCTGCTCGGATTCTTTGCGCAGACGCGTCAGGAAACGGTTTTCGCATTCATCCCATTTGCCTTGTACTATTACCGCTACTTCCTTGAAAAGCCCTATCGTCTTCCGGCTTTTGTCGCTTCGGCGATTGCCGTGAGCTGGCCTTCGGTAAATACGATGGCGGCTTACCGTGGCTACGATTTCCAGGGCGGTGAACATGCGGCGCATTCGCTTGAGAACCTTTGGTTCAACCTCAAGACGAATATCGAAGAAATGCTGAATTTCGAGGCAGACCCTTCTATGGCCGGAATCATGAAAAATCCGTTCTATACGACTTTCACTGTGATTCTGCTTGTGGCTACGGTGTGGCTTTTGTTCAGAATGTTCTATTCACGTCGTTATGTGCGAGGCTTTATTCTTGGCATTACTTTCTGCATCCAGATTTTCGTAATCCTCGTGAACGTGTCCGGTACCTTTACTATCGACATTAACCAGCGTTATGTGCTTGTCGCCCTTCCGCTGTTTGCCTTGCTTATGGCTCTTGGCCTTTACGATGTGCTTGTATTTTCGACTAAAATGAAAACGGATATGGCTGCAAAAATTGTGTTGGCCATTGCATGTGTTCTCTCCGTTGGACTCATGCTTTATCATACGCCGTCTTACAAGGCGAACATGCTTTACTACAAGAACAAGCTCCTCGGCGAAGAGGACTTCTTGAATACGGAACTTGCAAAATATCCTGCGAACTCCGTGTTTATCTACGCAAGACCTTGGCAGATGCTTGCTTCTGGCCACACCTCCTTTAGTGAACGTACATTCGAAAGCTGGAGTGCCGATACTTTTGAAGATTGGATGAAAAAGTCCGATGGCAATATTTATTTGGTGCGCGGTCAAGACGGCTATGGCTCTGTGAATCGCGAAAGCCGAGTGGTGGGCTTCAAGACAACGACGCAGATTGACCAGATTCTGAACGGCTACAAGCACAAGCGCGTTTTGATTGACAATCAGCATTTTGGTTATCCGCTTGTCATTTACAAGCTTGTCTCCAAGCGTTTTTCGTCGCATTACTTCAAGGATTTCTCGGTGTCTGAAGAAGAAAATGGAATGATTGTCATGAACAAGAAATTCCCCGAATCGATTGCCTGCGACTACAATTTGAATGGCGCTAATATCGGGCAGATGCTCCTTTCGACTGAGGCGGATACGTTGCATTTGGATTCCGCGAAAATTGGTGCGGGTTTGAATCGAGTACTGTTCAGTTGCTCCATGCCCGATGGCGATACGCTGCCTGTGTATAGGGACTTCTTTGTAAAGTCTGAGAATGTGGCTTTGCTTTCGGAACTTCCGATGAGTCGCTCTTCGCAGGATTGGGGTAATCCGCAAATTAACCAGACTGTAGAGCGCCATACGTTGACCATCGATGCGGAACCGTTCCGCTTCGGTATCGGCAGTCACGCTAATTCGAGCATTGAGTATATGCTGCCGAGGTCTTTTGACTGGTTCCATGTGACTATCGGTTTAGATGATGAAAGTGCCTGTGGCGATGGTGCTGCTTTTGCTGTTGCTGCTGATGGCCGTGAGATTTTCCGCAGCGCTCAGATGTATGCGACGGATAAGCAAAATCTCAAGCTTGATGTCCGTGGCGCAAAGAAACTTGAACTTCGCCTGCTGATGGGCAAGGACAAGGACTGCGACCATGGCGACTGGGCGAACGCCTGGCTGGAGGCTTCTAGGTGAAAGTCCTTGTAGCTCCTCTCGATTGGGGGCTTGGGCATGCGACTCGTTGCGTGCCCGTTATCAAGGAATTTCTTTCGCAGGGTGCGGATGTTGAAATCGCAGTCGTGAAGGCGAATGCGAGCCTCTTTCGCGAAATTTTCCCGGATGTGCGACAGAGGATTGCTCCGAGTTACAACATCGTGTATCCGAAGCATGGCTACAACATGGGGCTGTGGCTTGTCAAGAACAGCGTCCATTTGAAGAACGTGATGCGGTTCGAACATCGCTTTGCCGAGGAGATGGTGGAGCGTCACGGCTATGACATTCTGTTCTCGGATAACCGCTTCGCTTTTTATTCGAAGAATGCGTACAACGTTTACATGACACATCAGCGGCGAATTGCGTTTCCGCCTGCGTTTTCCGCTTTTGAAAAAGTGGGGATGATGTGGCATGCCTCGGTGATGAAGCATTTTGATGAAGTCTGGGTGCCGGATGTGGAAACTTTCCCCGGCTATGCGGGATGCATGTCGCATGTGAGTGATTGTCCGCGTCCGGTGAAGTTTGTCGGTGCGTTGTCGCGGTTTGCTCCTGAAAACGGACTTGCGAAGGTGCCTAAGAATATCGATGTTTTGGCGGTTGTTTCGGGCGTGGAGCCTGCGCGGTCGCAGTTTGCTGCGTCTCTTCGTGAAATACTTCTGCATTTGCCTGGACATCACAAGGTGGTGCTCGGAAATCCATGCGACAATGTGCGCTCGTGGACGGAGGGGAATGTCGAGTTCCATGACCATTTACCGACGGCTGAATTTGCCGATGCGGTGCGGCATGCGCGTCTCGTGGTGAGTCGCGGCGGCTACAGCACCGTGATGGACATGGCGATGCTTGGCGCCAAATGCGTCTTTGTGCCGACGCCTGGTCAGTACGAGCAATCCGTGCTGGCGCGCGACTTGTCAAAATCGCATTATGCGCTTGAAATCGCCCCGGAGCGTTTATCTGTAGAGTCGCTGAAGGCTGCGTTTGATGCCGATGTGAATCTGCCGCCACCGCCTCCGCAGAACTTGCTGCGGACAGCCGTTGTGTCTTTAAAAGAAAAAATCAAAGGATAAAATATGAAACAGTTTGTGCTTGCTTTTCCCCTTCAAGTTTCTGACGATGAAGTCCTTTCGCTGAGCGAAACAGTCCAAATTGCACCCGATGCGAAAAACTTGATGGTCCCTGGCTGCGGTGTACAATTTAATGTTGTCCGTAAAGGCCACGTTGACGGTCTCTCTGACATTTTCAAGGAGCATCAGGAAATTTCTACAGATGACGCGGAATCCCTGAATGCGCATAAGTCGCTTCTCTTTCTCCTCGGCGAAGTGAAGTCAATGGATGATTTGCGCATGGTCAATACGGCGATTCTCAAAATTTTAGCAGCGGGAGCCTTGGGCGTTTATATGCAGCATTCCGGAACCGCCTGGACGGCAGCTGCATTCCGCGATACGCTGGATGATGCTGAATTCCCGATGGATCCGTGGATTAATTTTATTGAAAGCGAAGATTCTTTTTACACCTTGGGTTTGGCCATCTTCGCCTTGCCGGATCTGTGTGCCGCAAAGACTGTGGAAAATGCCGAAAGCGCCTTGCTCATGGCCGCGGACGCCTTGTTTGGCGACGGAATCCCGGCGAAGTCCGGCTCCGAAATCGACCTCGGCGATGGCGAAGTCTTTAAGCTCCGCGCCGAAGCGAAGAATCCGTTCCCGAAGGATGCCCCTGAATATAACACGCAGGGGGTGATGCGGATTGTGAAAGCGTAGTTAGGATGAATGGCGAAATTATTTTTGTTAATAGTTGATAATTTATTTGTAGAAATGTAGATAAATTTTGATTCTTTTTTAAGACAATAAGGCCTATCTCGTTTGAGATGGCTTTTTTTGTGATTTGTGGAAATTTTTACACAAAAAATTGTTGACAAAAGTTGTTTTTTTTTACATATGCAGTCTATGAAAAAATATCATCTTTTGTTTATTTTGTTTACGATTTCTTTGTCGCATTCCGGTGTTACTATATGGGGCCGTGTTCCTCATGTTTATGTGGCTACTTATGCGGTTAACGATTATAGTAAGTATAAGGCTAAATATGGACATGCGACGAGATCTTTGTCATTATCAGTGGAAAATAAAAATGTTTTTGTAAATAACCTTTTTAAATTTGCCAAATTAAGATATCCGTCAATCAAGACAGCGCATGGTTACGATAGAACGGATGCTTCTGTTACTGAATATAACTATCGCAATGATTTTATATCCCGTAGCGATTTTATGTTTTTTTCAGGACATGGTAATCAGCAAATGCTTGCTCTGTATGATGAAAAATTTGACATATCGAAAAGACCTTTGGGTGGAAGCACTTTATGGGCTTTCTTTGATGCTTGTTTAGTCTTGAATGTAAATAAAACAGCTTTTTTAAGTCAGCCGTTGTCTACGGAGACGATTGATTTTTCAAAAGTTGATAAACTTAGGAAGGTGTTTAATGGTGTTCATGCAATTTTAGGAAATTATGCAAATGGAAAACAGGTGAATGTTGACATCTGAAATCGTTGAGACCGGTGAGTCTATTGAAGAAAATGAAATCGTATTAGATTCTGTTTTGCGTGCAGACTTTGAATTTTTCAAAGAATATGATGATAGTGATGGCTCTATTGAAAATGTGAAAACGGAAAGCGTTGAAGTGGGAAGTGTTGCTTCATCGTATTGTGAGGTGAATTCTGACGATGGGAAAAAGTTGTTCCCTTGCATTTCTTACGCTTCAAAAATAAAACTTGCGAATGGAAAGTCGTTTTCCTATATTGTAGACGTTCCTCATTCGCGTAAATCATGGGAGAAATTTAGACATGGCAAAAAAATATTCGCTTTGTTCGCTAGCTCTATGCTACTCTTAGCTTGCTCCGATAACGCTTCGGATGCTCGGATACTTTCGTCAACGGATTTTCAGAATAATGATGTCGTAGCCAAGATGGAGGCTTCTTTTGTTGTAAACGAGGGTTGCGTCCACAATGTGCTCGAGTTGGATGAGGTTGATTCGTATAAACTTGCGAAGTCTGCCGCCAATTCGCAAATAGTAGAAGATGTCTATGACTTGGCCGACATGAAAACTGTGGTGCTGTGGGTGAATGAGGATGGCTCTGCGACTGCTGAACTAGAATTTGGAACATCGTGCGTGTACAATACAGTTGATATTTGGAAAGAACTGGATACGCTTAATGTTAGTGCTTTGATAAGGAATACAGGCATAGAAATCGATTCCGTTACCGGGGATACAACGCATTGGGTGGCGGAGGGTAGTGCAATTTGTTCTTGCTTGACCAACATAACGGTCAATTTCCCTGCCGAGTATCTTGGCGCAAGATATATAAAATGTGAAAATGGCATTGACTTAATCGAATACAGAAAACGCTGAAATTTCACAACTGCTTTTATTTACAAAAAGACTCCCGAATCAAATTCGGGAGTTTCTCATTTTTAGCGAATGCGCTTTTTGAGCGATTTTTAACACCATTCTCGCCCCGGATTAAATACGAGGCATGAATCTGATATTACAGTTCAGGCTGCTTGCCGGTGAGACGTACGAAAATTTCGATGTACTTGTCGAGAGTGTTCTTTACGACATCTGCCGGAATTTCCGGACCCGGGTAGCACTTGCCCCAGTCGAGAGTTTCGAGCCAGTCACGGATGTACTGCTTGTCGAAGCTTTCCTGGTTCTTGCCAACCTGGTACTTGTCTGCCGGCCAGTAGCGGCTGGAGTCCGGAGTCAGCACTTCGTCGATGAGGATGGTTTCGCCATCGATTTCACCGAATTCGAACTTGGTGTCGGCGAGGATGATACCCTTGGAGGCGGCGTAGTCGCGGGCCTTGGTGTAGATGTCGAGGGACATGTTCTTAAGGTCGGTCGCCACCTTTTCGCCTACGATGTCGAAGGTCTGTTCGAAGCTGATGTTTTCGTCGTGGCCCACGTCCGGCTTGGTGCTCGGCGTGTAGAGCGGCTTTTCGAGCTTCTGGCACAGTTGCAGATTTTCGGGGAGGACGTGGCCGCAAATCTTGCCAGTCTTCTGGTAGTCCTTCCAGCCGGAACCGACGATGTAGCCGCGGACGATGCATTCCACGGAATGGCGGTGAGCCTTCTTCACTATCATGGAGCGACCGCGGAGGTAGTCGGCGTGCTTCTTCAAGACTTCCGGGTATTCATTCACGTCGGCGGTGACGAGGTGGTTCTTCATGCCAAGCTGCTTGAACCAGAAGAGAGAAAGCTGGTTCAGGATCTTGCCCTTCCCTGGAATTGGGGTCGGGAGGACCACGTCAAATGCGGAAAGACGGTCGGAAGCGACCATCAGGAAGCTGTCGCCGAGGTCGTACATGTCGCGTACTTTACCTTGGTGGAACAGCGGGACTTCAGTAATTGGGGTTTCAAATTTTAAGCTCATAGTAAGCCGAAATCTAGAAAAAAACGTTTGAACGGGCTAGTGGTCAATTTCAATAATTCATTTTCAGAAAATCACGTATTGCGCTCCAGCTTGTTCAACAGGTGGTTCAAGCTTGTAAAATGAATGATGGCGAAAAACGCTTGCATTTTTCTATATCCGAGTCGCAGCGGCGGACGTCGAAGACGTCAACAGTCGAGCTTCATCAATGCTCAAATGGGCTTGATTGCTGGGGTCGGCCTTTGCTTTTGTCCCCATTCAAAAGTGACCAATACCACTATTGGGGCTACCGCAAAGAAAGTGGGCTGCTTCCCAATGGCTAACGTATTCCGTTTGTTGGAATGCAAAAATGAATGTTTTTACCTATATAATGGGAATGTTTTTTTAAGTGGCTCTTGAATGAGGTTTCATATTAGACTATTTTTGAAAAGTGGTTTCAGATTGTTATGTCTAATGAAACCTAAAAATTAGAGGAAAATGATGAATAACAAATTTTTCACTTTTGCTGCCACGGCGGTACTTTCTTTTTCGCTTGCTAATGCCCTGAATTTAAATTCTCTTGTGGATGGTGCGAAAAAGGCTAAGGAAGGTATTGCGGAAACAAAGAACAATCTCCCAGCGAATGTTGGCGCAGGTAATAGTTATACCTGTGAGACTCTCCCCAATAACGCCTTCCCTTACAAACCCTGCGACAAGTTGGAGGGCATGTACCTCGGTAACGTTAACGGGAAAAATGCGCAATATGTGCAGAAGGGACTGAACAAGTTGTTCGAGAATGGCGCGAAATCTTATTTCTCAGGTGAATTAGTCGATTTCAGCTGGGCCAATATGGGAAATCTCGCCAATGGCAGAAGCGGTTACCTTCCGGTAAGGGAACTTGCGGACCATATGTTCAGCTCTAATTTTGTTCTCAATCCGGCAGATTCCCTGGCGTTTGAATTGTGGGCTCAGCTGTTGGCGTTTGGTGAAGTGCCTGCTCTTCGTGTATATCAACTTTACATGATGGATGAAGCCAACAATCTCGTGTTAAAAAATGGCAATGACATTCGCATGGCTGCCTATTCCAAGCAGGAAATCGAAAAGTTCTGGGAAGAGAGAAACAACCTTTGCACGACACTTGCTCAAACGAAGACTCCGTGGAAAATTGTGAGAGACTATCTCGTTCGCCATGGCAACGCTGTTGCCGACAGCAAGAGCACGACGCTTGACGTCATTAAGAACAAGTGGCTCTTTGAGGCTGTCTGGAAGGCTGTTGCCGAAAAGCATGAAAATTTCGCCAAGGATAACGAGCTGCTTTTGGCTAAGCACAATGTCGAAGAACAGAATATAGCCAACCTCTGCGAAAACCTCGCTCTCGAAGGAAAGGCTCCCGTGAAGATGCCTCCGGCTGTGAAAATGGACGACACCTTCAACAAGGCTCTCATGGCACAGGCTAAGGATGCTTATGGCGACAAGGTGGTGAAGGCCTACTTTACGACCAAGGATTGGCATATTTTCAAGAATCCGAATTACCCCTATGAAGTCAAGCATCGCTCCGTCAATGCGGCCATTATTGTAAAGGAAGGCGAAAAGTATTTCATGTACACGCGCATCTTCTTGCAGAATTTCAATGGAAAAACTTACACGGCGAATTACGCGATTCAGGCTCCGATGCCTGATCCGGGAAAGACTCCGGTCATTTATAAGTAGACTGCTGCTTTAAATCTGCGGAAGTAGTGTCTAGAATTTCCACAGGAGTGGATAAGAATTCTTAAGCATTAAAAATGCTTAAGAAATTTTTTTATAGGGGCTAGGGTGGAGTTTGGCGCCTGCGGCGCAGGCTGTGTGAGTTATTAAATACGAATTATTAGTTATGAGACGAAAGTTGGGTGCCTTTAGCGCATTGATTCGCAGATGCGGTATGCGCTGGCTTGCGGCTTGAACCTTTTTCTGGTTATTTACTTCCGCGTCTTCCCGTGCACATCCCCTTTAGCAGTACGTCTCCCGTGTTTATTCCCTTTAGGGGAACGTCATCCCGTGCTTCGACACTGGATCTCGCTTTTTTGTTGTAAAATTGAAATAGTTTGCTCATAGCTGAGGAAAATGCACAAATTTATTCGTGTAAATTAATTGTAAAAATGATGATTTGTGCTTGAAAATTTTCGTTTTTTTTTACGCTTGGTTCTTGAATTATATCTTGAAAATTGAAAGAGATAAAATATGAGGCTGTTTTTGTTTATCTTTTTTGCTACTTTTTCTATTGTCATGGCAGAAAATGCTATTTCTGATACCGATGAAAATGCTTTGGACGATTCTCAGATGGGGAGCCTTGAGGGGTACATTATTTTTCGGGATTACTATTATTTGCCGCCGGAATCTTCGTCGTCAGAAACGGAAGATGTCTATGATGATATCGTATCGTGCGGAGAAGGAACTTATCTGAATTATGCGAGCGATTCCCCGATGCCTATGATTGGTTCGTCTCGTGCGACATCAGAAGCGGCTTGCCATTATGCGGGTGGAAAACCTTACATTTCGTTCTATACGAACGTTCCTCGGCAATTGAAGCGAGAATGGTTTCAAATAGGATTTGTTGCTCGCTGCTACGATGATAATCCTCCGTTTTACTCCTGTAATATGTCGATGGGCAAACCGACTGGCTGCGATACCATCTCGAACGGATTATCATTTGTCATAAATCAGGATTTGAAGATGGAACCTTATGAGACGAACTATTTCTTTGCCAAATTATTTTATTCGGATGACCCCAGTGGCTACGAGATAGTTCTGCCTCGCAATGTCCCTGAGTCTGAAATCATGGATTTGGGAAACGACGCTGTGAAAATGATGCCGAAAAGGTATTTTGAGTTCTATTATGAAAATGAATTTGTCTTTGATGAAAATGTGTTTGTCGATTTCGGGGAGAGCGTTGAGGAGGCCATGATGGTTTGCGGGCGTTTGGGCGAGTATTACGAAAGCAACGGCACGCTGATTGGTTTTGAAATGAGCTCAAGTTCGGTTGCGGAATCTTCTTCTGCCATGCTGCCGAATATCCCTGTCTCGTCCTCGGAATCGATGTCCAGTTCGTCTGTTGAAACAAGCTCATCCGCGGTATCGAGTTCTTCCGTACAAAGTAGCTCCAGCGTTTCTGTGTCGTCAAGTTCGGCAGAAAATCATTGCGTAGCACATCCGATGAACAGCGCCCCCGCCGACCCGAAGAGCACCTGCGTCTCGAAGAGCGGCAAATGCTACAAGTGCAATGCTTCTCGCAGTGCTTCTGAATGCGCCTCCGAATGGCTCTGGACAAGCCCTCGCGATAATTTTGAAAGCTACTGGTATTCCGAGGTGGACTGCGAAACGGGCGCACTCATAGAAAACAAGGGCCTCGGCAACTGCTATGCGCATCCGGTGAATAGCGCCCCCGCCGACCCGAAGAGCGCCTGCGTCTCGAAGAGCGGTAAATGCTACAAGTGCAACGCATCCCGCAGCGCTTCTGAATGCGCCTCCGAGTGGCTCTGGACAAGCCCGCGCGATAATTTTGAAAGCTACTGGTATTCCGAGGTGGACTGCCAAAGTGCGGCTCCGGTGCTTGCAAAAAGAGGCGCAAATGGCGATACTCCTGTAATTGCGAACGGTCGAGTGCCAAAGGCGAACTATTCCGTGAATTTTACTCCAAGACGTTACTTTGATGCCCTCGGATGCTCTGCGAAATTCACCCCCTTCAAACACCGCCCGCTATTTGTCGATAAGCCCATTGTAAAGAAAAATGAAATGCCTTTCTTTGTAAATGAGGATAAATTTACTTATGGTGACGACTACATAAACTTTGCAGGCGTGTTGAAGAAGGAAGGGGGTGGTGATGACGTGATTTGTAAAAATGGAGATGTTTGCGCAGAAGGCGTTACATGCGTTGCTGGGGCTACAGGGAATATGGCGAATACAATTTTGGTAAATTTAAAAAATGGTGCAAAGCCCGTGGATGTGTCGGATAAATGGTCGTGTTATGATGGAGAAGCTCGTCGGCTTGGAGAGTCTTTTGTTTGTGGTGTTGAATATTATGACTATGGAGTGATTGAGAAAGATGGAACGGTGGTTGGGGGCATGACATGTACAAATATCAATTACTCCTTGTATAAACCGGATGAACATGGGGTTGCAGATACAAATAAAGTTGATTATATGTTGTCAGGTAAAAGTGGATATTTTCCACGTAGTGAAAAGGGAAAGGATGAATGTGCTGTTTATGACAAAGATGGCAAAGTAGTAATCCATAGAAATCTAACGACTTCGCTGGAATTGGCTGTTAAAACAAATGTACGTATAGCTTATAATAATCCGCATTGGGTTAAAGAAGGTTTTGAAATTTATACGGAGAAGGGGGAACATGAACGTTTTGTCACAAGGGAAGAGTCTGAAATGATAGAACGCCACGAAAAAAATGGACATGTTCCGTTGTATGAGTGTTTGTTGAAATATGGAGTGCTGGATACAATTCATGTTATTTTAAAAGATATTTGTGAAAAAGACTATGAATATGACATTGAGTCTCAATATATAGTATTATACAATGAAAAGGACGTTGAACAATTGAAAGATTCTGTAAAAAGTTCAAAAGTTGCAAGTCATTTAAAAAAAAGAATTGACGCATATATGAACGCTACAGTTGAATGGTTCCATAACGATGCCCGTAAAAAAGAATGTGATGAACTTAGTAGCATTTTTAAAGAAGAATGTAAAGAACCTCGGTATGATCATTTTGATGGACCATATTCTCCGATTGAATGTCCTAGCGTAAAAGAAATTGAAAAGTATGTACCAAGTAATTTGATTCCTGGAAGGAGGAAATGATGAAAAATTTAACACTACTTTGCGTTTTGATAATGCTTTCTTTTTCGCTTGCAGAAGAAGATTACTTTGAAAAAAATTGTGGGTATTGCTTTGGAGGTGGTTTCGTTGCTCATAATTCGAATCAAAAATCTCCAAAGGGGAAAGAAGATGTTCAAGCCTGTTACTACAGAAAAATTTTAAAAGATGGTGAAGTAACATTAGTTAGTTATGCAAGTATTTTTCCCATGCCAATGATTGGCAAGCCTAGGTATGATAAATCAAAAATGGGCTGTTTTTTTGTAGAGAGCAAACCGTATGTGACGTTTGGAACAAATTTACCAAACCAAGCGTTTGGTGATTAT
>JAZLIJ010000287.1:0-5633 GCA_045617325.1 Fibrobacter sp. | reverse complement strand
GCCCTGTTGCTGCAATTCGCTTTTGATGGAATTTAACAGAACCGATTTCCCGGAACGACGAACTCCCGTCAAGACCTTGATCAGGTCTGATTCATAAAATGGGCGGATTTGCTCCAAATAGCGAGTTCTTGTTAAGTCCATACTTAGCCTTTTCCTTGTTTCTAAAATATATAAAATTTTGTTATTTTGGAAACGTTTTGTCAAAATAATTTCTAAAATTTAGATTTTTTTGATTTTTGAAAAAATTTAATAGAATTAGACGATTTTATTGCCAGAAACAAGCTGCTGGTACATTTTCAGAAGATTTCGGATTCGGTCGTGTTCTTGTTGATGTTTTCCCCAAGTTCAAAAAGAACCCCTATAAGATATCCTTTGGAAGGATTCCATCCCTTAAATGATTTGTTTCTCCCGAAAAAATCTTGAATGTCGAAATTTGTCATTTGTATAAATCTATCTTTTCTGGCGAAACGTCGCGCTTGTTAAAATTTTGAATTTGAAGCTTGTAGCGCGAAAGGAGTGAAAATGCCAAATTATGGTAAATATAGTTGCTTGTGTGAATACATCTTAAAAGAATGTATTGCAAATGTAAATACAAAGAGTTATATTCTGGGGGTGTAACATGGAGGTTGTCATGTCCGCATCTACCACGGTCACCTTTAGGATCGACCCCGAAGTCAAGAAGGGGGCAGAACAGGTTTTTGATTCCTTGGGAATGAACCTTTCTGTCGGTATCAACATGTTTCTGCGTCAGGTCGTGCGGGAACAGAAATACCCTTGCGCTCTGGATCTGGATATTGCGCAGTCCGCCAAAAGCACCTACACATCCAGCTTCTGGGATTTGTTCGGCGCAGGCAAGGACCTAGACATCGATGTGCCCGAAGAATTGGATTCTTCCCTAGATGCTTCCAGGGAGGAACTGTGAAATACTTCCTGGACACAAACATCATTGCCTATGCCGTAAAGGGAATGTTCCCGGAAATTCGAAAGCATTTTGAACGAGTCCCATCTACATCCATTGTGGTTCCGTCTGTTGTCTGCGCGGAGCTTGAATATGGCGCGCGGAAAAGCAACAATTACGAAAGGACCATTGCCCTGTATAATTCGTTCCTGCGGGAATTTCAAGTCGTGCCCTTCTCAAAATCCGAGGCTGCAGCGTATGGTGAAATCAGGCGTCAGCTTGAAACCGCCGGCGTTCCCATTGGTCCCAATGATTTGCTTATTGCGGCAAGTGCCTATAGGGGAGGTTGCCTCGTGACCCACAACGTGAAGGAATTCTCTCGCATTGAAGGTCTTGTCATTGAAGACTGGACTGTGGGGTGAGTTATCTTTCTTCTTTTCTAATAAAAGGTATTTTTGCAGTAGAATGAAACGCTATAATTTTTTTGAAAAATATTCTGCCCTGAGTAAATCTGTTTTGACTCTGGCTTTGGGATTCTTCGTTGCTTGCTCCGATTCGGGAACTTCATCCGATGAAAATGGAGGCTCAACTTCCGGAAATTCAAATGGTGGGGCATGCAGGGAATCGGCAAAGGAATGTCCTTTGTCTCTTGATGAAAATTCCATCTGCGATAGCCGTGATGGACAGGTGTACAAGACTGTAAAAATTGGCGATCAGGTTTGGCTTGCTGAGAATATGAATTTCTGCACTACAGAAAGCTGGTGCTACGAAGGACGCGAAGAGAATTGCCAAAAATATGGTCGTCTGTACAGCTGGTCTGCAGCCATGGACCTTGATAAATCCTACCAGCAAAAATATGCGAACTTGACGGGGAATGTCCAGGGCGCATGTCCAGAAGGGTTCCATGTTGCAAGTGTCGATGACTGGAATGAGCTGGAAGTTTTTGCAAAAACAGAAGCTAAGGCAAGCCAATCCGATGTCGGTGCGCTTCTCCGTTCTAACACCAATGACTGGCAGGTTGAATACAATGATGTGTTCGGCGAAATGGGTGGCCCGGGCAATGATGGGTTGGGCTTTGGCGCGCTCCCCGCAGGCGAGAAATGGTCTAGGGAATACAGGGATTTAGGTACTGTCGCCTATTTTTGGACTGCCAATGAGGATACAAACGAGCCTCCCATTGGAAGCCCGTCCAAAGCACTCATCCGCTCTCTGAAAAAGAACATCAATGATGTAGTGGGTTTTGGCTCGCTGTTGAAGGATGAAGGCCTTTCCCTTCGTTGTGTGAAGGATTAAGAAATATTGGATGAACGATTCCAAGTAGATCCGGTCTTTTTATTGTTCAGCCGCTTCGCGTCCCATCCACGCGGGCGGCGGCATCCCCTAAAGGGGACCATGGCCCACTAAGAGCAAAGCTCTACGTGGTTGCAGCCCTAACGCATGCGTTCTGTTGCAGAAAATGCTTTAGTCCTTGAGGCAACGGACAGAGAACGCGAAAGACTTACGGTACCCGTCAAGGTAAGTGTAGTCGCCGTTGTAGTTCAGGTACAAGGAGTAAGCGGTGTCGCGATCGTTCTCTGTAGAACTCCATAAGTTGGCGCTATAGCGCGCGCCGTTGACCCCCCCACTGCCGGAGAAAAAGCCGCCAGCAGAGAGCGCCGAGAAACCGTACTTGTCGGTACCGTTACCGCTTTCGAACCAGCCACTGGTGGATTTCAACAACGAACCTGCGGTAATGGGGATTGGCTTGACGAGCCCAAGAAAAGAAAAATAGGCAGGCTTCATCGCCGGCCCATTTCTTGGAGAACTTACGGAACAACCCTACGGAGCTTTTTTCAAGTTATGTCGAGCCTACAAATCCCTAAGACAGCGTACCGGATTTCTGCGAAACTTATCGTCCTTTACCATCACTGCGTCACGCCTTTTAGATCCAAATAATATTCCATAGCTATATACTTCATCCTGCTCAGTCATACTCCAATAGATACTTCTTTCGAACTGATCCGAGCACTTCGCCGAGAACCCCAGCCCATTTATTCCCGGAGCAAGCTCCTTCCATCCAATTGGAGCCTTAAGGACCCAACCCGCAATGGAATCTCCTGCCGCCGAGATAAGAGTTTCCCAATCCTCCTTACTCGGCAAGCGCCATCCGTTCGGACAAATCCCCTGTAACCTGGCCGGCAAATCACATCTTTCATTTTTACCACAAACAATACCTTTGCCATTATTGTAGAGGGCAACAGAGTCAATGGCGGCCGCCCAAGTATAAGTAGCGGTTCTCAGATCACGTTCCGGGTCGTCCCACGAATGGACACCCATTTTTTTCAAACTCGGAGTTTTCATACTATCAGCATAAATCAAGTTTTCTGCCATCCATTCCTGATTTCCGATTCTGATGGTCCTGTAGACATTACCATCGCGATTATCGGTCATCTTTCCCGGAACGACCGTCGAATCCCAATAAAAGCCTTTTATGCAACGAACAGGATAATAACTAAACCAATCTAATTTTTCAATAAATGCTTGTTCAAAAAAAGGTTGCATTCCTACACCAGCAGAAACATATTCACCAATAGAATCCAACCCCCAAAAAAAAGCAATGTTTCCTGCATAATAACTTTCAAAACTACCTGCAGCAATTGCTGAAAAACCTACATCATCCGTTCCAAATCTGAGAGTTTCATCTCCGTACGATCCAACTTTTTCACTCCAACCAGTCTGGGACCGAAGCGCAGTTGCCGCCACATCCTGCCCACCTACATAATCAAAGAGTTCCTTCCATTCATTGGTATCCGGCAAATGCCAACCAACAGGGCAGGCGTTCAAGGCTCCTTGATAAGTATAAAAGCTCCCTGCAACAGCACCATTTTCATCTTCTAAAGAGCTCTTGGAAATCTTAATAGACACTTTATCATCGCCCGGAAAATCGTAATTTATATTTTCCGCCAGCCACAATTGTTTCCCGATCTGTACAGTCTTGTACACTTTGCCATCACGGTCATCGGTCATTGTGCCGTATTTGATTTCCGGATTTAGGCGGGCTTCCTTAGGAACGTCCCAACTCCACGCCATAATGTTTTTCCACGTACTACTCGTACAATAGTACTTGTTTCCGGCATCGTCTTTAGCGACGCGACCTTCAACTTTTGCCGTACACATGGCCCCAAAAGCCTTTTCTATCGACGACGCCAAGCGAAATTTATCGCCGTCACACACATACACGCTATCCACATTTACCTTTCCGTGCACGACACGTTCGTCGATGCACTCTTCACCTTCTGTATCGACTTCTATAGTTGTGGAAATGCGGAACTTTCCGCCATCACAGGTATAGGCGCGATTCGTATTTATATTCCCCCAGACTACCGCGCCATCGACACATTCCTGCCCCTCGATATCCAATTCAAATGTTGTCGCGTTGCGGAACTTCCCTTTCTCACAAGTGTAGGCACGATTTTTATTTATTTTGCCGCGCACCATTCGTCCCTCGACGCATTCCTCGCCATCAGTATCTTTTTCCAAATCGGTCGCAGTCCGAAACACACCGCCATCACAAATGTAAGCCTTGCTCGTATCGACCTCGCCATACAACAAGCTGCCTTCAACACATTCCTTACCGTATGTATCGATTTCCATGTTCGAAGCATTGCGCCACTCGTCCGATTTGCAGATACGGTAAACAGAACCGTCCAGGCCTATATAACCTTCAATGTCCTTATTGCAGTCAGGCATCGTCCTTACAGAATCTTTCACACACGACATTACGGTATGTTCGTTCCCGCCGCCGTTCTTGCAAGTCGATTTTGCGGCATTGAATGCCATCTCCACGCCCGCTTCGGATTCCATATTATACATAGAATAAGTCTTAGAATCAGTCGAGCCGTCGGCACTCTTGGTGGTCACGATAAGGTCCTTGCCGTCCACCGTGTAGGTGTATTCCGCATCGTCGCCGAAGTTGTCCTTGCGAACAAAGTGCCATGTGCTGATGTCGGTCTTGACCATGGCGTCGCAGGCGCCCACTTCGGTGCAGGTCTCGTTCACGGTGATTTCAGGTTCAAGGATTTCCGTCGGGCGCGAGCTGCTGGACTTCGCAGAACTGCTTGATGTCGTAGCGTCGCTGCTCAATGAACCGTCCTTATCAGAATTCTTGGAATCGCTGGACCCGTCGGACTTCTTGCTGCTCGACGACTTTGTAGAAGTAGAACTTGGCTTTGTCTGATCATAAGACTTGAACCACGCATCGCCATCGCATTCGTACAGAAGGTCCTCGCTTTCCACGAAAACCTTCTCGCCGATGACATCCATGCCGCACTCGTATGTCTCGAGTTCTTCCATGTCGGCCACTTCGACGGGGAGCCCCGTCCCTTTCGGTGAAGACGACCTGTCGTCCCCGCAACCGATAAACGCAGCACCAAGCACCCCCGCAAGGGTGCAAACCGTAAACTTTTTCGCGAATGCGTTTTTCATAGCGAAACCTTTTGGAAATTCGGATTTATGAATTCGGATTTCGGAATTGATAATTCATCGGCGGGCTAGTTTGAGTCCTTGACGCAACGAAGACTTAGGCCAACTTTCTTCTGTTTGCCGACTTTTGATACTTCACTGTCTTTATAGTAGAAACACTTGCCCCAAGCGTAGTCATTCATATTACCCGCAGAAGCAGTCCAAAAGTAGGTGCGGTATCTCTCATCGACGAAATTGCCATTATAGTCCCTAATACCGGCAGGAAGCACCGAGA
>JAZLIJ010000286.1:0-5884 GCA_045617325.1 Fibrobacter sp. | reverse complement strand
CGTGAGTAAACTTGTTTACTCATGATTGAGGCCAGGAATTGGCATATGTGCAATACCTCCAGTATTGGCCATTTTTCGTTCCTGCAATCGCTCGGTTCTCCGTGATTTTCTTCATTCAAAGCAATTATTAGAGGTGCCCTTATCTTTTTCTTGAAGTGACCGATTGCTGCAACTTGAATTGCAAACATTGCGGGAGCGGATGTTTGTCGACGAATCGAAACCACATGTCTTTTGAGGTCGCAAAAAAAGTATTGGACGAAGTCGCACAAGAATTTGACGCATCCCAGATACTGATTTGCATTACTGGCGGCGAGCCGCTTTTGAACAAGGAACTTTTCAAAATCATCGACTATTCCAGTCGTTTAGATTTTTCTTGCGGCATAACGACAAACGGAACTTTACTGACAAGTGCCGTTGGCAAGCAGTTGAAGGAAGCTGGGCTAGACACAATCTCAATCAGTCTTGATGGGCTTGAAAAAACACACAACGATTTCCGATGCAATCCAAGGGCTTTCCGTCTTGCGATGGAAGGAATTCAAAATGAGAAAAAGGCAGGATTGGACCCAGAAGATGTGACAGTCGTCCATAAGGGGAATCTGAAAGAACTCGATATTTTGTATGAATTCCTGCGCGAGAATGAAATTACTTCCTGGAAAATTGCAAACATGGACCCAATCGGCAGGGCAAAAGAAAACTCGCCAATGCTTCTAGACGCACATGAATACAAGATGCTTCTCGATTTTGTCAAGCGAATTCGATTCAATCCAAGCAACACCATGGAAGTGAACCTAGGATGTTCGCACTATCTCGGGTTGCAGTACGAGCACATGGTTCGCGATTTCTATTTCCAGTGTAGCGCCGGAACGAAAATCGCAAGTGTCATGGCAAACGGCGATATCGGTGCATGCCTAGACATTGAACGAAACGAGGCGACAATACAGGGGAACATCTTCAAGGATTCTTTTGTAAATGTCTGGAAAAATCGATTTGAGATTTTCCGCCAGAATAAAGCCGAGTTAAATCCGCGATGCAGCAAGTGCAGCGAAAAAGATTTTTGCATGGGAGATTCAACCCATACGTGGGATTTCAAGAGCAATGAGCCCAACTACTGTGTTTTCAAAATGATGGAGGACCACCATGGCTGAGAAAAAAAGAATACCTAAAGGTTACCGAGACATCTGCGGCAACTGCCAGGCAGAACTCTTAAAGGGTGCTTTATACTGCGACCTATGCGGCACCAAAAGAGGCGAAGGTGAATTCAAGCCGATTGAAAATATAGGTCGGTTTGTTTACGCACCACCAATAAAAATCATCCAACGTTGCAGTTCCTGCAATTACAAATGGCTAAAAGTTGGCCTCGGCATAAAAAAATCCTCCTATTGCCCCAAATGCCAGTCACCTTCAATCAGGACCTTAGAAAAAGCGTATTGGCACCATGAAGAAACTTTCGGTTCCTTCCTTGAAAAAAATGAGCCATTGCAATTATTCACCGAAGACGAAGTGAAGAACATTCTGAGTTTACGAGAAGAACTAAAGAAAATCAAAAATCGTGAAGATGATTACGTAATACTCAGGTTCATGAAGAAAAATGGTTTTGAAGAACATGCAAAAGAACTTGCGGATAAGGATTTGTCAAACCGAGAAGCCGAGCGAATAAACTTATCAAGAAAAATTTTGATGCTCCTTGGCGCAGAAAACGCTTTTTCAAAAGGAAGAATTTGCCCCAAATGCAATGGTACCATCGCCTGCGTTGTAAAAAGTTTCAAAGAAAAGCGCAATAGCAATGAAGAAATCATCCCCAAAGGCATAAAAACATTCACCTTATCCAAACGGCATGCTCGTTGGTATTCCGACGATGACAATTTGATGTGTTTACAATGCGGGCATCAATTCAAAAAAGCGAGAAAAGCTTGTTGCAAAAATTGCGGCGCAGTTCTGCCAAAAGAGGCTGCATCCTGCAATCGATGTGGCACAAAAAAGGGCGATGGAAAATTCAAGCCCTCCCGAAACAGGGTGTGCTGTATTTACGGTCCGCCAATAACGATTATACAGCATTGCAGTGCCTGCGATTACAAATGGAAGAAATACGGCATGAGCATAAAGGAATCAACCCGTTGTCCCAAATGCAAATCGCCCTCGATTGAAGTCTTAGAAAGGCATCCGTCCAAAAAAGCGAGAAAATCTCCACCGAAGAAGTCGGCGGATACGGTTTCATACGCCGAATTATTCAAAAAGTAGCTCGTTACATTCTTACGAAAAATTCCCCTCCAAGATTCAACCGAAAATCAAGCATCATTTTCAAAGCAAGGACTCATCATAAGTCTATATATTTGTATAGATTTACAACATGAAAAATTTCAAGAATCGCAAGCTTATTTCCGCCGCCATTGCAGCCACGCTCCTTTACGCAGCCCCAGGATTTTCCGCAGTTTCAGGTACCGTCACCGACGAAAAAGGCGCACCCATCAAGGACGCTGTTGTATCCATAAAGACGCTTCCGAATCTCATGCCGGATTCTCGGACGCTTTCCAATGCCAAGGGCGACTTCCGCATCAAGGACAAATTCGCAGACCCGCAGGTGCTGATTGTGCGCAAGGCGGACTTCTTGCCGGAAACGCTTACTGTCGCAGCAATCGGCGCAAGCAGCGCAAACGCAGGCAGCCTCAAGAACGCAAAGGTGACTTTGAAGCGTGACCCCATCGAAGATAGAATCGACAAAATGATGGCAGCCATGACCATCGACGACATGGTTGCGCAAATGACGCAGTCGATGGCGCCGAACGTCAACTGTAGTGGCATCTGCGGTTCCGCATTGCAAGGTGGCGGCGCCTACTCCGCCGATTTCTACAAGACCGCCTGGTCGCAGAAAATTCCCGTAACATACGGCAAGGACAACGTCCACGGTGTCGCAGACCGAAAAGGCGCAACAGTTTTTCCGCACAACATCGGTCTCGGAGCCACGCGCGATTCTTCGCTTGTCCGTAAAATCGGCACCGCGGTCGCCGAGGAAATGTGGGCCGCCCACATCGACATGAACTTTGCGCCAGCCTTGAGCATCCCGAGAGATGAGCGCTGGGGCCGCACCTATGAAGGCTTCGGCGAGACACCGGAACTCGCCATAGACATGGGCTCCGCATTCCTCCGCGGCATGCAGGGCGACCACTTCGACGCAGAATGGCGAGTCACAGGAACCGTCAAGCACTTCCTCGGCGATGGCGCAACAGACAAGGGCTGGAACTGTGGCAACGTAAAACTCTCCGACAAGGAACTCCGCAAAATCCACCTGCCGCCCTACATCGCAGCGATTGAACAAGGCGCACAGAGCGTCATGGCGAGCTTCAACTCCATCAACGGAGTGCACCAGCATCTGGATTCGCTGCGCCTTACCGGATGGCTCAAGACGGAACTTGGCTTCGACGGCTACGTGATTTCGGATTACGAAGGCATCCAGCATTCCACAAACCCCGCCGACGTCGTCGATTACTCCGGCAAGAAAGTCGCCATTTCAAGTGAAGAGGCGACCCGTCGCGCCATCAACGCAGGCATCGATTTAGCGATGGTCCCCTCCTCCACGGACGCATTCATCACCACCATGAAGTCGCTGATTGCAGCGGGCAAGATTTCCGAAGACCGCGTAAAAGATGCCGTCCGCAGAATCCTCCGCGTCAAGATTCGAGCAGGCCGCATCGACAATCCGAACGGTCCTAAAAAATACGTCGGCATCGAAGCGAACATCGGAAGCAAGGCTCACCGCGCACTCGCCCGCGAGGCAGTCCAAAAAAGTCTCGTCGTACTGAAGAACGAAGGCGCATTGCCGCTTTCAAAAACTGCGTCTGTTTTTGTCACAGGAACGCACGCCAACAATACGGGCCTCCAATGCGGCGGCTGGACTCTCGGCTGGCAAGGCACCACGGGCGAAGTCCTGGGCGCAACATCCATCCAGGCGGGTTTCGACCAAGTCGCCAAGGGCGCACGCGTCGAATCCGTAGACAAAGCATCAACCATCGTCCTCGTCATAGGCGAAGGCCCCTATGCCGAATGGAACGGCGACTTCCGCGAAAAGAACTTCAACGACCTACTTTTGATGGGCGAAAAGCCGATGGAACTCAAATTCGAAAGCACCAAGCCATACTTGGAACAAATTAAAAATTGGAAAACCGCAGGCAAAAAAGTCGTAGTCGTTCTCGTCTCAGGGCGTCCACTCCCTATCACGAGCCTCATCAATGCCGCAGACGGATTCGTCGCCGCATGGTATCCGGGCAGCGAAGGCGCAGGCGTCGCAGACGTTCTCTTTGGCGATGTAAAACCGACAGGCAAGCTTCCACACACCTGGCCCAAGGATGCAAAGCAGATTCCTATCAACGATGGCGACGGGAAAAAAGGACTTTTCCCCTACGGTTTTGGTTTGACTTTTTAAAAAACAAAACTATTTTTAAAAGTATGACAGAACAATCGTTAATCGGAAAATTTGCAGTCGTGCTCCCCGCAGGGGGGCTTGGCAAGCGTATGGGCGGCAGAATTCCAAAGCAGCTCATGTTTCTCGGCGAAAAACCGGTTTATCAATATTGCCTCGAAACATTCCTCAGCATGGACGAAATCGCAGAAGTCGTCATGGCAGTCCCCGCAGAATGGAAGGATCATTTCGAGACAGAATTGTTCGGTCACCAAAACTCGATTATCATGACCGAGACTCAATTTAAAATTGAGCATATCGAAAAGTTGAAACTCGTTGTCGGAGGCGCCGAGCGCTGGCAATCAGTGCAGAACGGCGTAAACGCACTCACGAGCAATGCCGAATATGTTCTCGTCCACGATGTTGCACGCCCATTCATCAGCGAAAGCATCATCCGCGAAGTTTGCAAGACGCTTGTAGACAAAGGAAGTTGTCTCGTTGCAAAGCCCGCCATCGATACGATTAAAATTGCAAGCAACGGTCGCATTGAGAGTACCATCGACAGAAACAAAGTTTGGCTTGCGCAAACGCCTCAAGCGGCCCGCATCGACCTTCTGAAAAAACTCTACGAGCGCATCGAAGCCGCCCCCTTGAACTTCACGCCGACCGACGAAGCCAGCATCCTTGAGTTCTTCAACGAACCCGTCTACATCGTCAGGGGCGAAAGCCGAAATGACAAACTCACGACCCCCGAGGATTTTGAAATCTTTGCAAGCAGAGTGAAATCGTAAACAGATTTAACAGTCCAAAGCAACGCGAGATGCAGAATCAACCTCGCCCCAATAACTAGCGCAGTTGTTTTTTGCCCCAGTCGTAGCAGTGGTCCAGAGCGTCTTTCAGATTCTTGAAGGGGCTTTTCTTGAATGAGACAGAATCCTTTAGAGTGGCGCCGAGGTAGTAATACATACCGGGAGCGTGGGCCGCAGCGGAATCGCCAAGGGCACGGGCATCGGAATTTTCAAACTTGTAAGGAAGGACCGCCCACATATCAGGCTTATGGCCTTCAAAATTGCCCGTTTCATCCATAAAGTCACCTAAATTTTTTTTCTCCATCATTCTTGCAAAATGTTTCAACCCTTTTTCATTAAATTCACTAACTTCATACCGTCCGCATCTAAAATCTTTGGGGTAAACCATTCTAATTCCATTTTTCTGTTCATGACACCCCTCAGGAGAAGATACAGCAATATCACAAGAATACATTCCGCGTAGATAGAATAACGTGCTCCCTTTTTGAGCAAGTACACTATCCACATAACATGATCTAGCCATTTTTTCTGTATATTGAACATAATCACCAAACGCTTGGTTTGGTAAATTTGTTCCAAACGTCACATACGGTTTGCTCTCTACAAAAAAACAGCCCATTTTTGATTTATCATACCTAGGCTTGCCAATCATTGGCATGGGAAAAATACTTGCATAACTAAC
>JAZLIJ010000285.1:0-36534 GCA_045617325.1 Fibrobacter sp. | reverse complement strand
ACTTCGTCTTCGACACCGGCGAGAACGCCGAGTTCAGCTTCGACGGTAACGTCGTGAGCGTGAGCGTATTCAACAACCTTCTTGGTGAGGGCGATGTTGTCTTCGTACGGAAGAGCGGAACCGTCGATCATCACAGAGGAGAAACCGTTGTCGATGCAGTCCTTGCAGAGTTCGAAGGAGTCGCCGTGGTCGAGGTGGAGAACGATCTGCGGATTGGCGCAGCCGAGTTCCTTGGCATATTCAACAGCACCCTGAGCCATGTAGCGGAGGATGGTGCCGTTTGCATAGTTACGAGCACCCTTAGAAACCTGCATGATGACCGGGGACTTCTGCTTGACGGAAGCCTGGACGATGGCCTGCATCTGTTCCATGGTGTTGAAGTTGAAAGCCGGGATAGCATAGCCACCAGCAACAGCCTTTGCAAACATATCCTTGGTGTTGACCAAGCCGAGTTCCTTGTAAGAAACTGCCATTTGATTTACCTCTTTAGTTAGTTGGCGACTTGCATCGCCGGTTTAAGAAATTACGGGCTCTAATGTAGAAAAATAAGCTGAAATTGTCCACCATTTTTCGCCTTGGACGGGGGCTTCTGTGATGGTTTACAAATTTTTTGTTGCGGTTGGTGATACGATTGAATATTTTTAGGGTGGTGGATTGGCAGATGGTGAATGGAGTCTTTATGAATTTTCTGAAAATTGCTGTTGTTGGCCTAGTTTGCAGCCTCGGGGCGGTTCCTGCTCTTGCGGGGAAGGTTTCCTATACGCTTCACAAGTCGGCAAATCCGTCGGCGGACGAGCAGGAGGCTTACAAGCTGATTACCGCGGCCATGGATTCCGCGATGTATTACTACAATAAGTACACCGACCTCTCCAAGTACATCAATGTGTATTACAGCACCGGTGTTCCGACCGCGGAGGCGAGCAGCAATGGCGACTTGCGTTTTGGCAAGGACCGCAACTATATGTACGTTGGTACCGCCATGCACGAAATTGCGCATACCATGGGCATGGGTACAACGAGCGAATACCAGGCGATGTTCAAGAACGGCGTGTTCCTGGGGGAAAAGGCTCAGGCTCTTTTGAAGGAACTGGACGGCGCCGATGCCGAACTCCACGGCGATAGTCAGCATTTTTGGCCCTATGGATTGAATTACAGAAGCGAGGTCCATTCCGAACTGGATTTGATTAATCACGCAAAGATTGTGAATGCGATGTACCAGGACATCTTCAAGGAAGCGTTCTACAAGGATGTTCGCATCAAGTCGCTTTCGGCGGGGAAGTGCATGGGCATCACCAAGGATAATGCGCTGGAGTTGATGGACTGCGCTGCGGAAGGTACTTTCATCAAGCTCTACTCGGTCGGTGAGAATCCGGTGGCGTACCGCATTGAGCTGGGCGAACGCGTCGTGGACATCCCGAATGAATCGACTTCGGCAGGCGTTGTGGCAAGCACTTACGGATGGAACGGGGGCGCGCACCAGAGATACTACATCGAGAGCGTTCCTGGCAATTCGGAAAATGGAGTTTATCTGCAAAATTCCAAGAGTCGCCTTTATCTGGAAGCGACTGGGACGCAGGTTGCGCAGAACTCCAGAAAGCAGTCCGACAGCTTCGTATGGATTTTGCAGGATGTGAAAGCGGAAAGCGACGTGAAGGATACGAGCGACAAGAAGAATCCGGACGATAGAACCGGAATTCGTACGGGCGTCATGAAAAATTCTGCAAGACCCGATGCCGTAAAATTCGATTTGAAGGGCCGCGTCGATCATTCCCGAAATCACGGCGATTACAAGGTGCTGTTCTTTAAGCCGTAGGATTGCTGCTAGAGATGCATTTTGCGAATGCGAGATGCGGATTAGGATTTGGTTTTGCTGCTAGAGACGCATTTTGCGAATGCGAGATGCGCGGGGCGGGGTATGAGGTCGGTCGCTGCGCTCCCTTGTAGGTGAGATGTTGGCGGCTGGAAATGCGCGAGTTTGCGGTTTGAGCGTTTTTCTGTAATTCCCCTTCAAAGTCTTCTTGGACCCTATCACTTCACTTCGTTCCGTTCTAGGGTGACAGCTGCGATGGAATCCAGAGTTTCGCGGTTTATTGACGCATCCCTAACGCATCTTGTTTCAGAGTAATCCCTGCGCCGAAGGCGCCAAACTAATTTTCAAGTGGTTAGTGGTTGGTGGTTAGTAAACAGGAAAATAATGGCGGCTGCGCCGCAGGGAACGCAAAAACGAGATGCTTTAGGGCTCCGTCATCCCGTGCTCCGACACGGGATCTTCCTGCGCATCCCTAACGCATCTTGTTTCAGAGTAATCCCTGCGCCGAAGGCGCCAAACTCCACCCTAACCACCAACCACCAACCACTGCATACTTTCATCCGCTTTTTACCGCTGCAAATCAATCCTCGACGACTTCGAAGGGGACGCCTCCGAGGGCCGCTGCGTATTTGGGAAAGTTCGAGGGGTAGGTGTTGAATTTCTTGTTGCGGTAGAGCAGCGCCTTTTGCGCCTTGGCGATGAGGAAATATTCCGTGAAGGATTTGAGGTAGTCGTTCGCGTTCCTGGATTTGTCAAAATCAATGTGGACGCTTTTGCCCTTGACTGTAACGACTTCGCTGAATTTGGCGGCTTCTTTCAGGAAAATGGGACTGTCCGCGGTGACTAGAATTTTGAGATTTTGCCTGGTGCAATCTGCGATGACGCGTTGAAGGGATTGCAGCGCTGCATTCAGCAGTCCCTGTTTTGCCTGTGCGGGAAGTTCCTTGAACGTAAATTCGGAAAAGTCTCCGAGCAAATTCTGGAAGCGGAAGGAATAGGCGACGTAGTTGCCGAGCGTTTCGCTGTAGCGGTCGAGTTCTTCTTGCAATAGCGGGGAAGGCTTGAACAGTTCCCAGAAGCGTTTGGCGAATGTATCGCCGAGCGTATCGACGCAGGAGTACAGGTGAAACTGCTTGTGGCTTGCGTCGAGTTGGCGTTCCAAGGCGCGGATGTTCTCGAAGTCTTCGCGGTAAAGAAGTGTCGGTTTTGCGACCGCGCGATTGTAGCTGATTTCGCTTTTGTCGATGAACCAGTTTACTTTGTTCGGTAGGAGGATTTCTTGGAGCGGGAACGGCGACGTGTGATAAATTTTGAATTGCAGATGATGTGATTGAGCAAAGTCGAAGGCGCTCGCCATTCCGCGAAGGCGGTCCGTGAGACCTCCGTGCATCCATTTTCCGTCGGCCATGAAGATGAGCGTTTGTGGGGATGGCTGCGCACTGCCGCAGTCGTTGTACCCTTCTTCCAATTTCCGCAGCTGGATGCCGCGCCGTATCAGATAGTCGTGCACACGCGCTTCGCCGAGAACTTTCCTCGCGACGCGGATGACAACTTCTTTCGGTGTTAAGGGAATCAATGCAAGCCTCTCTTGAGCTGCTTCAAAAAAAACGACTGCGGAAGGTACGAAAGCAGAATGGCTGCGCGAGTCCGAGCGCGGATGCCCGTGTCAAAGAATGTGGCGAGGCGCTGATTGCGAATGTGCGTAAAGGCGCGCTCTCTGTAACAGGCGAATTCCTGAGAGTCTTCGGAGCGCATCAAGATGCTGAAACTTGCGCTCACGAGCATGCTTCTCGCAGCTTTCACGAGTTTTTTCGACGGAGCGGAGGCTTCTGAAATTTTGCGGTAGACGTCTTCGGCGATGTCGAGGAGGACCGCTTTTTCGGCGGTGAAGGGCGGCGCCAAGATGCTGTCCGGATGCTTGCGGTACTGGTAGATTTTCGTTTGCGTCACGGCGACTTTGTTTGCCGACAGGAGAATTTCCGGAATGAAGGCCAAGTCCTCGAAAAGGACGCCTGCGGGGAACCGCTTGCCTTGCAGTAGCTTTGCTGCATAGAGCTTGTTCCAGGCGGAATAGTCGGGAAGTTTATGCTGATAAAGGGCGTTCCGCGTCGCGTCTTCTGCGGTAAGTATCTGTGGCGCAATCGGTGAGGTGCGGTCGCATTTACAGCTGCTACCTTCGCATTTACTACAGCTACCGCTGTCGCATTTACAGCCGCTGCCGCTGCGGTTATCGTCGCAGTCGCGTTTCCCGCTGTAGTCCGAGCTTTTCTCGTCGCTACCTTCGCATTTACAGCCGCTATCGGTGCAGTCGCATCCGATTCGTTCTATTCCGCAGCAGGCGATTTCCGCATCGTGCTTTTGTGCAATCTCCAAAAGTGTCTCTAGGTAATTTTCCGAGACCTTGTCATCGCTGTCGATGAAGGCTATCCACGCGCCGTGCGCAATCTTCAAACCCGTGTTTCTCGCTTCCGAAGGCCCCTTGTTCGGTTGACCGATGAGCCTGAACCTTGCATCGCTTGCCGATACGCTAGCCACGACTCTTGAAGAATTGTCTGTGGATCCATCGTCGATGACAATGACTTCGAAATCCTTGAATGTCTGTGCCATGAGGCTTTCGAGGCATTCGCCGACATACGCTTCGGCGTTGTACATGGGGACGATGACGCTGATGGCTGGCATGGCGGATTTCCCTTTTTAAGGCTTGCTTGTTTCGCTTGAATCTTTTTGCTCAAGTTCCTTGGCAAGCCCGTTTACAAATTCGAGCCACCCCACGCGCACGAAGGCGCCCACGCGCGTCAGTTCGCCTTGCGCCTTTTCGTAGGCCTTCAGAATCTCGTTGTATTCCGACACGTCGCGAATCATCTTGACATCGTGCCTGAGCTTCTTCTCGAGCATGTCCTGCTTCCACTGCGCTACGGCGGCGAGGCGCTTGCAAGACGTGTCCAGACATTTCAAATATTCGGGAACCGTTTTTAGGAACGTCTCCTCGTAAGGCTTCGACTTTGCCTTGGCTTCGATCACCAGCCCCTTTTGCAATTCCGCGTTCTTCCGGATTTCGGTCATGAGACGCACTATGCGCTCGTAGTCGACCTGCGGCCAAATCAGGCTGAACGGCCACATTTTTTTCCAGTGGAACTTGAAAAGGGACTCGTGCGCCGTGTTTTTTGCGCGTAAAAGTTCCTTGAGATTGTCAAAAATGACTTGACAGGGGAATGTTGGTTTGTCGCTTTGTTCACTCATACGGGTGAATAATATATAAAATGAACAAAACATCCGTTTTATCTTCTTACGTATATTTCATTTTAACATAAATTTTCTTGTTTTTTCTAAATTAAGAGTTAAATTCTCTTTTGAATCTTTTAAGTAAAGGATTGTTATGGATAAAAAAAAGCTTAAAATTTTGCTTGTTTTTGACATTATCGCCCTTGTTGCTCTGATGGTCGTCATGATGTCGAACAAAAGTGGCTACGAGGCTCAGGCGAAAAAATCTGATAGCGAACAGGTGGAAGCCTACCGTGCCCAGAGCAACGGCGTTCTGCAAGATCTGTGGAAGTCTTTGGACGAATACAGCATGGCCTGGAAGCTTGTCTATACGACACTTTCCGGAAGCCGATCCGAGGCTGATTTTGCGACGGCTCTCGCTGCTATTGAAGGTGACAAGGATGCTCGATTCAAGCAGGTTGCTTCGCTCTACACTGCGGCTGGCATTCCCGAGGATTTGCCGAACTCCCTTAGAGAAAAGAACGGCATGTCCGAAAAGTCCATTTTGCTCAAGGACGAAAAGGGTGTGAAAGAAGTTGCATGTGGCAAGAACTGTGTTGTAAAGTTCTCGTTTGTGAAGGGCAAGTTCAAGTCCGTGGATTACAGCGCCCTTGTTGAATATAAGATGGCTGATCACTTTAAACTCGAAGCCCCGGCTCCGTTCCATTTCGAATAAGGGGGGAATGTATGAATCTCAAGACTATTACGATTGTTATGTCTGTTCTTGTCGTTGCGCTTTTGGTGATGCTTTTTATGCAGAAGGGCAGCTACGTATCCCAGGCTGAAAAGCATTATACCGAAGCGACTACGAAGTCTTTCAAGGGCACAAACAAGATTCTTGAATACATGGGAATGTCCGTTGAGACGAATAAGCTTGTCTGGGCTTTGACTAACGATGCTCTCCAGAAGGTGAAAACTACTCAGGATATGGCAAAGCTCGAGGCCAAGTATTTCCCGACAACGAAGGGCAACATGAGCATCACGAACATGACGCGTACGTTCAACGCCTCATCTTCGTTCACCATCGTCTCCAGTTTTGAAAAAGTCGTGCTGGACAAGAAAACGCAGGTGAAGAGTTTGTCTGGGCTCAAGGCGATTGATGTCAGTTCCCTCCTCGGTAAAGCGGCTCCTGTCGCTGCTGTTGAAGAAGAAGAGGAAGAGGCCGCAGAAGAATAGTCTGCATATTGTAAGAAATTTTAAAAGCACCTGTCTTCGTGGACGGGTGCTTTTCTTATGATTGTGGATTTGGAAAAATTCTGTAACGGATGTTGTAAAAAGTAATGCTAAGCCATATTCATTTGCATAATCAACGCCATCATATCTGCGTGTAGTGAGGTTGTTGAGCTGAAACCTCCTGAAATTTCAAGGCATTGGCCTGTTGTGTAGGCTGAATTTGCCAGAGAAATAACCGCCGCCGCAATTTCTTCTGGTTCTGCTGTGCGACGGAATGGAGCGTGGTGCAGGAAAAATTCGCAATTTTCAAGAAAGCGCTTCTCGCGGATGCCGTCTGTAGCGGTAACGCTTGGCAAAACCGCATTGACGCGTATGTTGTATTTGGCAAGTTCCTTTGCTGATTGCGTGGTGATGTGGCTGATTGCCGCTTTGGTTGCTTTGTAACGTTGTTCTGTCAAGTTGGATTCACGTGGTGCAATGAATGCTGTATTCACAATGGAGCCGCCGTTCTGCTTCATGAGCGGAAGTGCTTTTTGGATGCAGCTCATCACATTTTGCGTGTTGATTTTTATGATTTCATTAGAATGGTCTAGGTCTAATGTCCCTTGCTTTAAATTCAGCTCTGAATCCGCCCATCCGAAATTGTTGACTAGGATATCCAGTCGTCCGTTTGTTTCGTTTTCAACGGCTTTGAAAATTTTACTGTATGTTTCGGAGTCAAATGCATCGTAGACTATGGGGTGCAGTCCCTTTTTTAACCAGGAATTGTTGTCGTCTATTTCTTTTTGGAAAGTTGCCATGTAGACAGTCATACCGTCTTTTAACATACTCTCGATACAGGCCCTGCCGTTACCACGGCTTGATCCTATGATCAATGCATTTTTCATGATTTCTCCTTTCTTCTTGATGGGAAATATAGAGAAATTTTTTTGGGAATTGTTTATGGATTTTCATGAAAGGTGATAAAAAACTTACAAAAAAAGGATGCAATACTACCAATTAGCCTAAAAAATTGGCTGAAATGCTGTTTTGCCATGTTCCCTGCGGTAAACACATCTTGAAGGTGAACTTGGTTTACCTAGGCCTTAAATAGTTATTCTTTACTTATGGATTTTGAACTTCGGTATTGTCATCTGGGTTATGCTACTGTCGGGCGCAAAGAATTCCTTGTCGCAGTTTCCTGCGAATATTCTCACCCGAACGTCGAATTTGAAATTCTGGATGCATTAGGGAATACTGTATTCAAAAGCCTAGCGTTGAAGGTGGAACCCTGCGACTACACCGGGGAAATTCTTTACAGGGGCGATTTCTCGTCGGTGAAGTCCGCAGGGTTTTATCGCATTTTAGTTCCTGAACTGCAACTGCGGTCGCGCTATTTCGAAGTTTCGGAGGAGTGGCTGGAGCGTCAGTTGCAGGCGAACATCAAGTCGTTTTATTATCAGCGGAGCGGTGTCGAACTTCCTGAAAATTTAGCTGGCGACTGGGCGCGCCCTGCGGCGCACTTGGACAATCAGCTGGAATTCCATCCGACGATGAACCGCGACGGTCTCTGGGATGCGCATGGCGGCTGGTACGATGCCGGCGACTACGGCAAGTATATCGTGAATGGCGGTGTAAGTGTCGCCACTCTTATGCTCGCTTGCGAATTGTGCAGCGACATGGGCGGCAAGTTTGTCGGCGGCGGCGATTTCCGGCCCACGTTCAGGCAGCCGGTCAGTCTTCTTGACGAGATTCGCTTTGAGCTTGAATTTTTCCTTCGGATGCAGGATGCGGATGGCGGTGTCTTTTTCAAGGTGACGCCGTACCGCTGGGATGGTTTTGTGACTCCTGCGGAATCCGACGCCTTGCAGAAGCGTTTTATTCTTGGAAAATCGACATCCTCGACGCTGAACTTTGCGGCGGCGCTTTCGCAGGCGCATCGCGTCTATGCGAAATTCGATGCGGATTTTGCTGCAAAGTGTTTGAATGCGGCTGTTCGCGCTTACTTGTGGGCTGAAGCGAATCCTGCGGTGGACTGGCCGCACAATACGGAAGGGAGCGGCGGCTATGGTGATGCGAATCTCGCGGACGATTTCTTCTGGGCGCGCGCGATGCTGTATCGCGAACTCTCCGGTGAGCTCTCTGCGATTGGCTGCGATGCGGTTCCGGATACGTCTTCATTCGCTGCGAGAATCTTTGAACAATTGCAGGCGGATATGCAGAAAAATCCGCCGAGTCTTGGCTTGCAGTGGAGTACGACCCAGAACTTGGGATGGTACGCCATTGCCACGATGGAGGGCTTTTTGGCGGATTCCGCTCGAGGCGCCTTGAAGGAGACTGCCGAAAAAATTCTGCATTTGCAGAACGAGGACCCGTATGGCATCTCGATTCGCCGCTTCATCTGGGGCAGCAACGGCGACATTGCGAATCATGCGCTTACGCTGCTTCTAGCGTCCGTCTGGTCGGACGATTCTGGGTATCGCGAGGCGGCCCTGGAACAGATTTACTTTATCTATGGCCGCAATCCTGTGAACGTGAGCTTTGTGACGGGTTCTGCGTGGAGTTCTCCGAAGTTCCCGCATCACCGCATCAGCCATTCCGACGGTGTCGAGTTGCCGGTTCCCGGATTGCTTGTCGGTGGCATCAACGAAGACCGTCAGGACTTGCATCGTTTTCCGCATTATCCAGGTGCTGCAAGCGGATTCTCATACACCGACGAAAAATGTTCCTTCGCCAGTAACGAAACTGCCATCAACTGGAATGCTCCCTTGACGGCTGACCTGTTGATACTTTGTTGCAGATAAACTTACATTGTGATTTTTGTCGAAATCGCACCTTGGATTCTATCGCCCGTTGGGCTCCAGAATGACAGTAGCGATGGGTGCAGGATGACCGGCTCCAGAATGACATTTCTCTGCGTAGTCACCCTGGAACGGAACGAAGTGAAGCGATAGGGGGCAAGGGAAATTATAAATTATGAAGTATGAATTATGAGATTGATAGCTGTGTGCATCGCCCTTAGGCTCTAGAATAAACGTGGGCGCGGAGTGCTAGCTTGCGTGGACGTTGCCGAGGCGAATTATGAGTTATGAATTACAAATTATTAGGGTGAAATTGGGAGGTATAGCCGCATAAATAGGGCGTTTCGTTATTCCTTGCTGGCTGCAGCTTTCGCGACTTCCTTGCGGATTTTCTCTTCCATTTTCTGAAGCATCTTTTGCGGACTTACGGACGGTGTGTTTTCGCGTTCCTGCTCGGCGAGCGACTTGATGGGCTTGTAATAAGCGGAGTCGTTGGCTTCAAGTGTATCCGTATTGAAGGTGTCGTAGTAGGAGACGAAGAGGGCAGCCCATGCGCGGAGCCAGTCCTTGCGCGATTCCCTGTTGTTGTACCAGCTACTAGCGTTGTATAGCACGTGGTGAATGTCAACTGTCAAGAATACAGGACTATCGCCTGCAAGCTTTTGAAAAATCCTTTTGACTCGATAAGTGTTTGCTGCTGATGTCAAAAGGAGTACTGTGTCCGCCTTGTGCGCCTTGAGCCAAGGGACGATGGAATAAGCTTCGCTGATGGAAGATGGATCGTTGTGAGGCGCGAGAAAGACTGCGTTGCTATCGAAATTTCCTAGACGCATAAAATCGTTTGCATAGAATTCGGTATTGCTTCTGTTGCGGTAAACTCTTCTGCCGAGAATCAGTACAGAATCAACTTTGCCTTCTGCAAGAAGGTTTGCTGCAAAGTCGCTGCGTTCCAAGTCCGCACTTTGCCCATCTAGGATGGCGACCCATTTTGCATGGGTGAACTCGTCGTCTTCGACTAGCCAGTGACCGCTTTTTTCAAAGATGACGTAAATGGTTATCGCAATGAAAAAGGCTACTGCTGCGATGATGCTCCAGCGAATTTTCTGTTTGCGTTTGTATTCTAATTTGTCTTTTTTCTTTAGAATTTTGGACAAAGTCTAGTCCTCCTGGGAGTTTCGCTTTTTCTTGTAGAGAATGGCGTCTTCTCCATCGGCGTAATATCTTTTGCGGGTGCTATATGGTTCGAAACCGTTCTTTTCATAAAAGCGTTTTGCTTTTTTATTGCCTTTGCGGACTTCCAGAAAACAACAGTCGTCTTCGCCTGTGAGTTTGTCTAAACCGGAATTTAAAAGGGCGGTTCCTATGCCATGGCGCTGGTTCGATTTGCGTGTGGCGATGCTCAAAAGCTCGGAGTCGGGACCCATCAGGTGGAATACGGCATAGCCGAGAAGATGTTCTTTTGATTTTTCGGTACAAACACAGACAACGCAGTGCGCGTAGCTTGCGCTGATTTCCGAGAGGAATTCCCTTTCGTTCCAATTTTGGAAAGCGAGTTTCTGCTGTAACGCAAGAATCTCGGGGATGTCCGCTTCTGTCATTTTCCGGATTTCCATATTCCCTTCAAAATTTACTTGTGCAATTTTTCGAAGTAGGACGGCTGGATGTAGTTCGCCTCTTGAATCAACGACGGCTTCACCTTGTCGAACAGCGGTGCCCACATGTGGAGTGGCTTGTTTGCATCGAGCGTGACTGCGGCACCCATTTCTGCAAATGTTGCCTGGAGCGCTTCGTCTGCATTGGCGGCTTCGTCAGCGACGACAAATTTTACGGGTCCCGCCTTGAGGCGCTCGACGACTTCGGCAGTCTCTATGAAGCTTTCCTCGCCGTTCAGGAGCAGGTACCAGAAGCCGTTCCTTGCGCGGATGACAACGGCGACCGGTTCATCCTGGGCGCCTGCGAAACAGGCGAGGGCCTGCAAAGTCGTCACTCCGTAGAGTTCGCGCTTGCCGCTGAAGCAGAGTCCCTGGCAGAACGCGACTCCTGTGCGGAGCCCGCTGAACGAACCTGGTCCGACTGTCACCATGACGCGCTTCACATCGTCGAGTGTGGCGCCGACTTTTGTTAACAGCGAATCAAGGCTTGCGCTCAGCGTTTCGCCTTTTGCTGCGGGGGCGACGATTTCCTCGTAGATTCCCTGGGCCGAGAGCGCAATTGAGATTCCCTTGCGCGATGTATCTACATAAAGATCTAAGTTCATAGTGGGGGAAAATGAATTATGAGTTATGAATGATGAGTTACGAGACTTTTTGCTGCTAGTTGCGTTTTTCTTAAGCAGCGTCGTTCTGGAGCCGCGGATGCTAGAATCTGGGGTGAAAAGAAGGGTGAAGGATGAAAAAATGCTTTCGTTATCCATCTTTCACACTTCGTTTTTCATTTACCTCTTGATTTCCAGGCTCTTGTCGATAATCAGGTCGATGAGCTGGCTGTAGGTGATTCCGTTGCAGGCGGCCTGCTGCGGCAAAAGCGACGTGGGCGTCATGCCGGGGAGCGTGTTCGTCTCGATGGCGAAGAGTTCTCCGTCCTTCGTGATGCGGACGTCCGTGCGGCTGTAGCCTGCGCCACCCAGGGCGTAGTGGGCGTTCTTCACCAGTTCTTGAATGCGTGTGGTGAGTTCCGGAGCGAATTCGGCCGGAGTCACTTCGCGGCATTCACCGTTGTACTTTGCCTCGTAGTCGAAGTATTCGCGGGTGGTCATGCGCATTTCTGTCGGCGGAAGGGGCTTTTCGCCCTCGATGTAGCCGCAGCTCGCTTCGCCGCCGGCGATGAACTTTTCGCAGAGGAGACGGTTAGAGTCCTTGAACAGGTCCTGCGCAATTTTCCCAGCTTCCTCGATGTCTTTTGCAATGCCTATGCCGATGGAGGAGCCTCCCAGCGGATCCTTGATGACGAGCGGAAATCCGAGTTCGTCGGAAACGTTCACAAGCGTGTCTCCCTTGAAGTCGTGCTTCCAGATGACGCGGTACGGAGGTGTCGGGATGCCGTTTGCGCGGTAGATTTCCTTCGACTTGATTTTGTCCATGGCGAGCGCCGAGGCGAGGAGACCGCAACCGGTGTAGGGAATGTTCCAGTTTTCGAGCATCGCCTGGATGTGCCCGTCTTCGCCCCACTTGCCGTGGAGTGCAAGAAACGCGATATCCGCCGACGGAAGTTCTGAAAGCGCCGGGGACTTCTTTTTGCATGCGGCGGAACCTTCCAGACTGCGGAAGTAGTTTTCCGAGAAGTTCATCTTCTGGTACGGAGAGAGCTCGCGGGAGCTCCAGTGCCAAGTGCCGTCCTTGTCGATGAGAACCGGGTGGATGTTGTATTTTTCGGGGTCCATGGCGCGCACAACGCCTGTGCCACTCACTACGGAAACGTCGTGTTCGGTGGACGGACCACCCATCAAAACCAATACGCGTAAACGAGACATTTTAATCCTCTGTTTAAATCAAAAATTTGCCATGAATAATGTAGATATTTTGACTTTTTCAAGTTGACATAAACCTTATTTTTAATCATAGAAAAAGTTTATTTTTGCAATTTATTTGTTAATGTGTGGACTATATCGCGATAATTTTTATATAATTTCATGAAGTTGAAAGGCCATTTGGCTTTTGATGCTGTTTAGTGAGGTTAATATGCGAGTTTTTATTACCGGTGGTACCGGTTTTATTGGCCATTATGTGGTCAAGGCTCTTCTTGAAAAGGGGCACGAAGTCGTCGTCGCGACTCGCCACCCGAACAAGGTCCCTTCACTTCGTTCTAATCCTAAAGTTTCTTTTGTCGAGGCCTCCCTTACCGATTTTGAAAAGATGGGCGAGGGACTCATTGGTTGCGACGCCTGTGTGCATGTGGCTCTTGGTTGGGGCGATACTCCGAGTGCCATGCTTATGAATGATACGCGTGCGACGATTGTCTTGCTGGAAATGGCCGCGAGAGCCGGATGCAAAAAATTTATCCAGACAAGCAGTACTGCTGCCATGGGTCGCATGCGCTCCGTGATGCGCGAAGATACGAGTAATCTGCCGATAGACCTGTATGGCGCGACCAAGGCGGCCGGCGAGGCATTTGTGCTCGGCTTTAGTCACGGATACGGGAGTCAGTTCCCCGAAGTTTCCATGAAACGCAACATTATCCGCCCGGGCTATACGTTTGGAAATCCCGCCTTCCCGGATGGATGTTCGCAGCCGGACCGCCGCTTCTTTGAAATGGCTTACGCAGTCAAGGAAGACCGCGATATAAATATCATCAAGAATGACGGTACGCAGTTTATCCACGCCTCGCAGCAGGCTCGGCTCTATGTTAATTTGTTGGAATCTGACTTGAACGAGGAAATTTTCCTTGGGCTTGGCTCGGTATGGGTCGGCTGGAAGGAAATCGCCGAGAAGATGATTGCGATGAAGCCGGGATGCAAGTCGAAGATTGTCGAAACGGACATGGGCTGGGGCGATGAGCCGATGCTCTATGATGTGCAGAAAATCAAGGACTTGTTCGGCCTCGTCTTCGATGCCCACGAATTTCTGGATGATCACATCCGCTGGACATTCGAAAATTCGTAGTTTGTTGAACGCAGACTGCGAGGACTGCTGAATTAAACGGCATGGAATTGCAACTTGAAACCGCGGCGGGAATGTCGCGGTTTTTTGCTTGTTTACGGGAGCGTCTTCATGAAAACATCCTGTTTAACGTATCGACACGTCCTGCTTTCTACAAAACGACCTGTACCTTTTTTTTAAGCTTGTCGTTTTGGCTTGTGTCTTTTTTTAACTCGGATGAGAATGCTTGGACCTCGCTTGTGCATTCCCATCTATTTAACGATTTAAATCACATACGGACAAAAATGCGAAAAACTCCGATTTGGTCCGTATTCCGCAATCGCTATGGCAACCGCCTTCCTCATTTTATGGTACATCCTTAAAGCGTTTCGTATTTGAGCGCCTTTGCGACGCAGGAGGTGACTTATCGTTTACAAACGTCCTCGCATCTTGCCTAAGAAAACTAGCCGCTAAATTCGCATTTCCAGATGCTTTAATTAATTCTTCTTTTCTTCATTTCCGCCGATAGACACTTTGGTGTCGCCTTTGGAAATGTTGAATCCCTTACGAAGAAGGATTGGCGTGAGGGCTATGATTAGCACTACTGCGACAATGCAGCCCGGAATGGTGCAGATGTCTCCGTAGAAATTTTGATGTTGCTGCTTCAATGTTTCGACGGATGCCTGAAGTTTGTTAATCCTGTTTAGAAGAGGCTCTGTGATTTGCTTTATTGTAGCTGAATCAAGCGTGCATGTTGCTTGGGTGTTGGCTGATTGCGCCAATAATGAATTTGAAATCAACGATCCCCGCGTAAGTTGTGCTTGGGCCAATGCTGCAATTAGGGAATTTAGTGTGGGAACTGCGGGCTAGCTGATTAATAGGGCTTGGAGCGCGGAGGGATCGATTTGATTTGTTGTGACGCTTGCTGTATTTTATGCTGTGTTGTTAGTCATTTGCTGCTCTTGTCTGTAATTTTTAGATATCTTGTCCTAGATATAGATTAACTATGCCGCTTGGAAAAAAAATGAGTACGCTTAGGGGAAAATCATGAAAAATAGTGAATGTAAATTTTTTTTTCTTACGCCGAATTTTGAAATTTAATTTTGACCATGCAAATGGATTTCTTGTTGTTTTTTTCTAACTGCTTGACTGACAAAAGATTACAAAATTTTTTTTGTGGATTTGTTCTTGAACGGTATTTTGACATTGTAATGTTTTGTTTACTGTTTTCTTTTGCGAACGTTTTTTTTCCCCCTTCGTGGTATTCAATAGAGTTCTTCATTGTTATATTTCACTCACATTGTGGGGAAAACTCCCATTAGGTTTAACATCTCAAAGGAATAATATGAATCGTCTTTCTATTTTCGCCATGGCCGTCGTTACTGCTGGCCTTGTCGCTTGTAATCAGGCCTCTGCTGGAGGTTCCTTCAATCAACAGGCTCGTCTTGACTCCCTCGAAAAGGATTTCAAGCAGGTCAAGGAAGAGTTCGAAATCATCAAGTATGCTCTCGACAAGCGCGGCATTTCCTTGGAACAGGCCCGTGCCGAAATGGAAGCTGACAACAAGGTCTGGGACATTCCGGACGAAGACAGCCCGGTCTTTGGCAACACCAAGAACCCGAAGCTCACTATTGTTGAATTTACTGAATTCCAGTGCCCGTACTGCTCTCGCATTGCTCCGACGATGAAGGAACTGAACCAGAAGCACCCGAATGAAATCAAGTTCGTCTATAAGCACTTCCCGCTGAGCTTCCACTCCAATGCGAAGGCCGCCGCTGCTGCCTCTATCGCAGCCCAGAAGCAGGGCAAGTTCTGGGAATACCGCTATGCCTTGGCTACACACTCTCGTGAACTCAGCGACTCCGTCTATATCGCTGTGGCTAAGGAAGTTGGCCTCAATGTGGAGCAGTTCAAGAAGGAAATGGTTCTTGATTCCGCCATGTCCGCTCGCATCGACAAGGACTTCCAGTTGGGCGTCAAGGTCGGCGTGCAGGGTACTCCGAACTTCTACATCAACGGCAAGCGTCAGGATCGTTTCAGCGCCGAACTGGTTGAAAAGATGCTGAATGAAGCCAAGTAATTTTTCAAGAAACAATCAACAAAAAAAGGATGCTCAATATGATTAAGCAATCATTGAAAGTTGCCTCGCTGGTCCTCCTCGGATTCGGCGTTACAGCTACAATGGCTCAGCCGAAAAAGCCGCATCTGTCCGTGTACAAGTTCTTCGATGAACAGTATCGCCCGGGTGGATTCGATTACTCCTACGGTGGCACCAGCAAGGGTGTGACCATTACGAAGTCTGGTGGTTACAAGTCCAAGGCCGCCTTGAACATCAAGCTTGACCCGAAGGAATACTCCGGTGCCTCTATCTGCTTGTACAACGAATTCTTCGACTTGAACAAGTACATGCTCGACTCCAAGGTCGAGTTCATGATCAAGGGCAAGAACGGCGGCGAAAATGTGAAGATCGGTCTTCTTGATGAAGAAGTTTCCGACGGCAAGAAGACGCAGGTCGTGCTCCCGATGAACAAGTATATCGAAGGTGGCGCTGTCACTAAGGATTGGAAGAAGGTTTCCATTCCTCTCGTCGACTTCCCGGACCGTGGCTTGTACTGGGACAACACCCGCAAGTCCGAATTCCCGGCACGTATCGACTGGGACAAGATTGCTGAAATCCGCTTCTCCATCGACAAGAGCGCTGCAACTGAATTCGAAGTCTGGGTAGATAACATTGAAATCGTGAAGGGCGGCAAGAAGGCTGCTCCGAAGCAGAAGGTGATTTACTGGGACGAAAACGAAGACGTCATCGACGGCCCGAAGAATCCGGAAAAGCTCGACGGCAAGGCCAAGACGCTCGCTACGTTCTACGACAACCGCGTGAAGGGTTTCGCTTACAGCTACGGTGGTCTCACCGCCCAGCGTGAAGCCAAGTCCAAGACTCCGGGTAACTCCAACGTTCTTGCCATGTACATCGACAATAACGACTGGTCCGGTGTGACCTACTCGCTCGGTGAAGGCAAGTTCATCGACCTTTCCAAGGTCCGCAACAAGGGCGGTCTCTACTTCTGGATCAAGGGTAAGCTCGGCGGCGAAAAGCTGTACGTGGGTATCCTCGACAACCAGGGCAACGACATCAAGAGCCAGACCAAGGTTGGCCTCAACGACTGGATCAAGGTCAGCAAGGATTGGCAGCTCGTGAAGATTCCTCTGAAGCGCTTCATGGACAAGGGCAAGGCCTGGGATGCTAACAAGCAGGCCGAAGTCGCGAAGGACATCAAGTGGGACAAGATTCAGGAAATCCGCTTCTCTGTGGGCAAGGGCGAAAACCAGGGCGAACCGGGCAAGCCGGCTCCTGTGACGTTCTTTGTGGACCAGATTACGTTTACCGAAAACATCGACTGGGTTGACCCGGATCTCAAGTGGGATAGCTTCAAGTCCAATGCCAAGGATCTCGTAATCTCCGACTTCGAAGGCAAGTATGCGAAGGACACTTGGGAACCGTCTACGGGTCCGAAGTCCCAGCTCAAGTTCAAGATTGAAAACTGCGCCGAGTTCAAGAGCAACTGCTTGAACATCGAACATTACCTCCTCGCCGACTGGGTCGATGTTGTCTTCGACATGAAGAAGAGCGGCCGTCCGGCTGCTGACCGCGACTGGACCAAGCACTGGGGCATCATGTTCGACGTGTACTCCGAAAAGGCATGGCAGTCCATCACCGTCCAGGTGCAGGATGCTGGCGACGAAATTTTCGTCTCCAACGTCGGTGCTCCGAAGGGCAAGACCACTATCCTCGTTCCGTTCCGTAGCTTCGGCAAGTTCCCGTACTACCAGCCGCCTCAGGCTGTCGAAAACGGCATCTTCGACTTGAAGGGTGTCGTCGCTCTCGACTTCAAGCCGAGTGGTGAAGGTACTGCCGGTGGCTTCAAGATTGACAACATCCGCCTCACGAACCAGCGCGAAGTCAAGGCTAAGGAACGCCCGGCTGTCATCAAGGTTCTCGTGAAGGGCGAAAAGGATGTCCTGAACCCGGAAATTTCTGGTGGCCTCTTCGGTATCAACGCTGCTCTCTGGGATGGCGACATGCTCGACAACAAGAGCTTCAAGGTCCAGACTCGCGAATTTGCTAAGCGCATCAACCACGGCATCATCCGTTACCCGGGTGGCCTCCGTGCTGATGACGACCACTGGAAGGAAATCCTCGACAACCACGACTGGATGGTCGATACCGACGAATTCCTCGAATGGTTGAAGAAGACCGGCTCCAACGCCATGTTCACCGTGAACTTCGGTTCCGGCACCGAACAGGAAGCTGCCGCATGGGTCAAGCACACGAACGTTGACAAGAAGGCCGGCATCCTCTACTGGGAAATCGGTAACGAAGTCTATGGTAACTGGCATCCGTACTATGAAAAGTATGGTAAGGACGGCGGTACCATCTATGGTAAGCGCGCTCGCAAGTTCATCGAAGCCATGAAGAAGGTCGACCCGACCATTAAGGTCGCTGTGCTCGGCGTTCTCGAAGGCGACTGGAATGAAAAGGTGTTGGCTGAAACGGGCGACATCGCCGACGGTCTCATTGTCCACCACTATCCGCAGCACTTCGGTGAAGAAAACGACTTCGCTCTCCTCTCCGCTCCGCAGACCTTGACCGCCATTTACGATCGCCTCCACAAGGTTGTTGACAAGTGGACTGCCAAGTTCAACAAGGACAAGAAGATTGAACTCTGGCTCACCGAATGGAACTCCGTTGACTTCAACCCGGGTCCGCAGACCTTGGCTGTCGAAAACGGCCTCTTCGTTGCTGATTACCTCGGTATGCTCGCCACTGAAAATGTGGACAATGCTCAGTACTGGGATATCCACAACGATATCACTCCGGAAGGCGGTGACTATGGCTACTTGACCCGTTCTGGTGAAGAATGCATGAACTGCCCGCGTCCGAGCTACTGGGCATTCCAGATGGCTTCCGACGCTCTCCGCGGCAAGCTCATGAAGACCACCATCAAGGGTGACGAAGACGCTCTCTTGACCTCTTACTACACCGTAAACGGCAACAAGAAGCAGCTCCTCCTCGTGAACAAGAGCCCCTACAGCGACTTTGACATCAAGCTCGACATCCCGGGCTTCAAGGGCAAGGCCAAGGTTCAGACTCTCGACAAGAAGTCTGAAAAGCTGAAGGAAGGCTGGGCCAACGACCCGTCCAAGGCTGCAAAGACTGTCGATATCACCAAGGGTATCAAGGTCGGCAAGCGCACCCTTACTCTCATCACGATTGAGTAAGTCTCGCCTGAGCTAGTCTCGAAATTCAAGACAAGAGAACTCCGCTGAATTTTCAGCGGGGTTCTTTTTTTGTTTTAGAGACTTCAATTTGTATATTTGCTGTATGCGAAAGTCTCTTTCATTTATGTTGCTGTTCCTTGTGATTGGGGCGGCGATTTCTTTTGCGGCAGAAACTGCGAATGTCGAATCGGTACGTCTTGAATCGAATATGGACTTGTTTGTGGATGACTGGGATTCGACGCGGGCGGCTGCTGCTGAATCGCGTATGGAAAGTAATCCGGAAAAGATGATTGAACGGTATCGGAAAAATGCTGGAATGGCATTGACCGAAAATAACTACGATTCCCTGAAAGTGATTGAGGATGCAGGAAACCTGTATGCGGATTCTATTCTCTGGGGACGGATTTTTTCGATAGGCGAATGCTATGTGGTGGATTTTTTGACGAAGAATTTCGCATCCCTAGTTAATGAAGATGCTTTGCCTGATTACCTGAGTGTCTATGATGAATTCAGTAAAATGCTGCGACAGCGATTGACCGATATGGTAGCCTCGGGCGAACTTGAGCAAGTTTTAAATGAAGTTGAAGACGAAAGTGACCGCGCTTTTGTACGTATTGTCCTGGAACAGCTTGCCTCGGGTAACAAAACGAAAATTTCGGAACTGATTGAAAAATACCGCTCGAAGCTGAAGGAAAATCAGCTGCATGCCTTGGTGGAAAAATATTGGCAAAAGACTGGATATGACAACGAAAATTATTTTGCGTTTTCGATGGGACCCGCTTTTGTGATGATGCTTGGCGATGTGTCGAAAAAAGTGGAAAAAGGTTTCGGATATGCTTTAGGCATAGATTGGATTCGTAAGGGATTTTTTTATGAATGGTTCATGAATTTTCAGTTCAGTGATGTTTCTGAACCGGATACGCTGAGAATGGTGGACTGTGGCTGGGATTTTAATTTCGGTTACACCTTCATAAACAAGGAGTATGTCAAGTTGTATGGGTTTGCGACTGTCGGTTTTGGGATGGATATGCTTGTCGATGATGGCGAAAATGACGAACGGGCGAATAACGACAAGTTGCCGTATCAGTTTTATCCGACTTTTGGGGCTGGCTTCATCGTGGACTTGTTCTTTACGGAGATGAAGGAAACGTTGGGGAATCATCACGGAATTCGCTTTAGAGCGGGCGTGAAAAATATCTGGGCAGATGATTTGGTTCAAAAAAATGGATTTCGCCTGTATGCTTCCGTAGAATGGCAGTTCCATGAAGTAAGTCAAAAAAATTACGAGTTTGATTATCGGAATAAGTAGGGGTGAATATGAAAAAATTGATTTGTCTTTGCCTTCTGCTTTCGACACTTGGATTTGGCTGGGATGGCCCTGTCGATGAGTTCATGGCGCCAGAAGCGAAAAAGACCGTCGCTGAAAAACTGGAAACGGCTCCTGCCGCCTTTTATGGGACAATTGAGTCGCGGAATATTTATTCCGATATGTTTCATTTGGGGTTTGACAAGGATAATCCGAAGGTGTTCAATGCCTTTATCGGCTGGAAAAATTTTAAGCAAAAGCGTATAGAAACAGAGCTTGCGAACCTTCCGGAAGTTTACCGCCATACGTACCATCAGAATAATCGTCCTTTTTTGGGAGACGCCACTCCGCCATTTTTTTTCTTGATTCATGATGTCATCCGTGTGGATTTGCTTTATGACAAGGCTACAAAAACGTGGGTGAAGCCTGCTCCTGAAAATTCGAAGAAGTCCATTTTCAAGATGGCTTATGTGGGTGTGGATGTAACTCGTGATTCCCTTGGCGCTCAACTGAAACAGCGTGTTCTGCTTTTGCCCAAGATGTATAAAGGAAACCGAATCTTTTTCCTGGACGGTTTTACGCAGCCGCTAGATTCTATTGCGGGAGAGGCGCTTGTCTATCCGAACCATCTGTATGAAAAGCTGGAACCGGATTATGCTTTTGAAAATGCCCTTGAAAAACGAAGGGAATTGGCACAGCTTGTTGCTGATGAAAATTATGCCGCTGCTTGCGATTTAGCGGATTTCTCCTTTGTCAGCGAACGTTCGAAAGTTTTGCTCCATGTGCTGAAAAATGATTATGAGTTTATTCTTAATACTGACTCTGCAGGACGTTATTTGGATGGCTATAATCGCTATCGCTTTGACGATGACTTGGATAATTCGCTGGATGAGAAGGTAAGACGCTTGTATCAATCGGGTGCCTATTGCGATGCACTCGCGAAGGCTTCCGATGTGGATAGCGCCGCCGTTTGCAAAATAGTAGAGAAAATCGCATTAAGGAAACCTCCTCCGAGAAAACGTAAATTCGATGAAGGCTTTAAATTTACTGCTGCCGTTGATGTCGGGAGACCTTTCTTTATAGGAGATTTCCCCGATTACGATCCGAGTGTGTATTTTGATATCGGCTTCAATATCTACGTGAATAAATGGGTCTTTGGCTTGGAGACGGCTATTCAAAAACTGGATGCTAAATGCGATTCTTGCGGAACTGGGGATTTTGGAGCGCATTTGGTATTGGGCTACAAATGGTTCCGGACGCAGCATTTGGAAAGCGTCGGCTTTATGAATCTCGGATTTTCGGCTCTGGAAGTACCTCCATTTCCGAAATCGGATTCGGAAGCAAAGTACAAGCACGAACGCTATTTTTGCTTTGGCGCAGGCGTTTATCTGGATGCCTTGTTTGAACTTGGAAATTCTGATGCCGATGATGACTCCTACATCCCTCGGCGCAGTAGCCAGGGACAGCTTCTGGGAGCTCGGCTGAAGATTGGCTTCAACAATATGAATGTTTCTGACATTGGGCACGCTAAGGGAATTTCCCCTTATATTTCGCTTGGGCTTACCTGGCATGTGGGCCGTATTTATTAGATTGTAGTTGAAAATGAAAAAGTTTGCCGCCACATTGTCGCTTGCCTTGTCTGTTGCATGCTCCGCATTTGCGGACGATCTCGTCGCAAAGTCGCAAGTCTCGCCGGCGCCGTCAAAAGGGATGTCGAAAGGCGCCTTTTCGCATGACGGCTTTTACATGAGCAATGCTGTCGGGTTTGGCTATTCCGAGTTCAAGAACGATGATGAGGAAACATCCATGACGGCGAATGGCGTCGGCTTTTCCCTGATGCATAAGCTCGGCTATACGGTGCTTCCGAATTTGATTGTCCATGCGAACTTGACGACGGTGTTCTATTCGCATTTGGATATGGAGCGTGACGCCTTGGCTGTTTATGCCAAGCGGTTTCCGAATTTGAAATCGGTGCGGCTTGGTGTTGGCGCTACTTACTACTTGCCTGATTTCGGCGACCTGTTCGTTGGCGGTTCTGCCGGTATGATAGGCTACTTTATCGACGTGCCTAAGATGTCCGGCTCTACGGGGCCGGAAGGCTACGGCTTCAGCTTGGAAGTCGGCAGGGAATTCTGGGTGAGCGAAAACTGGGGGCTTGGACTTGCTTTTGTCTACAATTCCGGCGCCTTGAACGACCGCGTGGACGGTCGCTTCAATTCTTCGTCAATCCATTTGATGCTTACGGCGACGTATAATTAGCGATTAGGATTTGGCGACTGAAATTTAGCAGTTGGCTGGCTTATGCGTTTGCGTCGGTTTTCCTTGCTGTCGCAATACTCGCGATGACGCCCACGGTAAGCGAGACGACGATGACGCCGAGGCTAATCGGGGTGGAAATCTCGACCCAGTTGCCAATCAGCATCTTTATACCGACGAAGGCCAGCACAAAGACGATGGCGTACTTCAGCTTGTCGAACTTGCCTAGCATGGCCGCAAGCGCAAAGTAGAGCGAGCGCAAACCGAGGATTGCCATGATGTTGCTGGTGAATACGATGAACGGGTCCAGTGTCACGCCGAAAATGGCGGGAATGGAATCCATGGCGAAAAGCACGTCGGACGTCTCGATGACGATGAGCGCAAGAAGGAGCGGGCTTGCGAATTTCTTGCCGTTTTCCATGATGAAGAAGGCGTGACCTTCGATTTTTGTTGAAAGCGGAATGAACTTTTTCGCGATGCGGACGACCTTGTTCTGGCTCAAATCCTGGTTGTCGTCATCATTCATGAAGAGCATCTTGCCTGCGCTGTAGAGCAGAAGAACTCCGAATACGTAGATAATCCAGTGGAAGTGCTGCAGCAGGGCGGTGCCCGCAAAGATGAACACTCCGCGGAGGACGATTGCCCCGAGGATGCCCCAGAAGAGCACCCGGTGCTGATAGATGCGCGGAATCTTGAAGTAGCTGAAAATCGCTGCCATGACGAAGATGTTGTCCAGGGAGAGCGACTTTTCGATGATGTAGCCGGTCAGATATTCCATGGCGGCTTCGCTACCTTCTACGGCTCCCGACGGACCGTGGAGAATCCCGTTCCCGTATAGAAAGTAAAGCGCTACATCCAGCAAAAGCGAAAGTCCAATCCAGATGAATGTCCAGCGGAGCGCTTCGGCGATGCCGATTTCAGCATCCTTCTTGTGGAATACGCCGAGATCGAGCGCTAAAAAGAAGCAGATGAGCAGAATGAATAGGAGCCAGAATATCGCCATAAAAATCCTGTTATGATGTTTTGTTGCAAAGATACATTTAAAACAACCGCCCCCGAAAGGGCGATTGTTCTGGAGTTGCCTATAAGGCTAATTCTCGTTGCTGCTAGTAGCAGGCCGAGATGATGCCTGGGGTGGGTACTCCGGTGCACCAGGAATCGGAATTTTCCCTCGTCTTCCAGAGGCCGAGGTCGAGCTGCGTGCTCTTGCGGACGGTTGCGCTCGAAGAACCGATGGGGAGCGGTGCCACATGGAGCGTGTCTGCCTTGCCGTAGTACAGGGAGTCGAGGACGCTTCCGTTGCACTGCAACACGATGGATCCGCTGCTCTTGCCGAAAATGGAGAAGTTTTCGACATACGAGTAGGAACCGGACACTTCAGGCTCAATTCCGTTGCCGATGACAAGCGTTGCGTTTGGCGGGAGAACCTGCTGCGCTACTTCCGCGGAGCTGCTTGCGACAGACGTCTTTCCGATAGTGCACTTTTCAAGCGAAAGCGAGTCGGTACTGCCGTTGTAGATTTCGATAAACGCGAACTGGGTGGAATCCTTTGCGTTCGGGTTCACGAAAAATTCGCTGATGACGAGGTCGTTCTTGACAGGGGAGCGCTTGATGGCCGGGAGCGAGAGCCCGACTTGCAGGTTCACGTCCTTGGCGACATCGATGGCGAGCGCAATTTTACTCCTCAGCGATTCAATCTGGAAGTTCGGAATCGGCGTCTCTTCGTCAAGGTAGAAGGTGTCGTCCATGCTGAAGATGGTGGCGCCTTCGGCATCCTGCATTGCGATGTTCACGCTGTATTCGCGGTCAAGCGGCAGGTCGTTACTGGAGAACACTGCGTTATCGGAATCGAATTCCATGGGGTAGGTGAACTTTTCATTTCCGCTCTTGAGCGTCATGATGCCCGATGCGACTCCGGCGGGGTTGCCAAAGCCAAGCGGAATCTTGATGTAGACGAAACCGGCGAGGGCGTGCATGGGAATCTGCAAGGTGACGGAGGAACCCGCCTCAAGCGCCGTGGTGACTTCGCCTTGCTGCATCAATGTGCCGTTTGCGTAAAGCTTGGCATTAAACTGCCAGTTGTCGCTCGGGAACAGGTCCAGGTTGAAGCTCTTGCTGTCAATCGAATGGACAAGATGCAACGTATCTGCTCCGATACAGTCGAGAACAAGGCTGTCGAGAAGCGGTGTTTCGCTGAAGCCGATGTCGAAGGCAACATGGCTCATTTCGTCGGAATTGCCGGAAATGGACTTTGCCGTATCTTGCTTGGAGTCGTTTGCGCAGTTGCAAAGAGCGATTGCACAGAGAGATGCCATGACGGGGCGAATCAGGGCACTGTGCCAGGATTCGTGTTTCTTTTGAATAGGACTCATAAAACCTCCTTAGTTTTTTGGGTGGTCCTACTCTATAACACGCTTTTTTGGGGAAAAAGACATAAAATTTGAAATTTTACTTACAAACTAAGCTTGTTTTTGCCGTTTTCAGCACGATTTCCCTGCAATTTCGTTGCACAGGCCTTGTCCTGGCGTAAAATCTTGACTAGGGCGCTAGGTGTAAGGCCGAAAGCCTGGGCTGCGGACTTGGTATCGCCTTTTTTTACAGCCATGATGTCAAAAACGTGGGCGACGAACAATGGAAAGAGTGGATTGCTTGGTTGAATGTGCCCGTTACTTCCCGGAAAAGGCATTTCTGGATTGGCTGGTGTCTCGCGGACGTTCAGTGCAAGCGCCATTTGCATACGGTGCAGTGCATGAATCTTGTTTTCCTTGGCGCTCCTGCTCTCGGAAGATTTGATTTCTAAATTATATTGTGGTAATGTAAGATGGACTCCTGTGTTAGTCTTGTTCCTGTGCTGGCCTCCTGGTCCGCTTCCTTGGAAGCCTTTTAGGGTGCAGGCACGGAGGAGTTCGTCTAGGTTCATTTTCAGGTAGGTATCTCGATGCATGTTTTGAAAAATAAAATTGTTGCAACGATTTTGGCTGCGTCCTTTTCCATTTTTGTCGGGTGCGCAGGAAATTCCCAGAAGTCTTCCGAGGGAGGAAATGCCTTGGCGAACGCCCTCGGTAAAACCGCTGCCGAAAAGGATGCGAAATTCCAGGGGCAGGAACAGGATAAGCTTGCTATGCTGGAGTCCATGTTCGACAATTTCAAGGCGGCGGTCAAGAGCAACGTCTCTGCGGATACGCTTCTGAACTACTTGACGGATTCCTCGGAATATTGGCTTGATACCTTGGAAAACCATGCTAAGACTTATAATGCCGAAGCGCTGGATACATGTATGTTCTACGAAGCGTATGCCATTATCCTGTACAGGCTTTTTGAACGTGAACATCTGTGGGAAATGCAGGACGACCGCATGCTTTATCTGCTCCTTTCCAAGAGTAAGTTTCTCGATCTTGTAAACCGTGTAAATGCGGGTCCGTTTGAAGTGAAGAATGATCGTGGTAGTGTCGGCCTTGCGAAGAGTCCGAAGGTCCCTATCATGCTGTTTGAGTGGGATGATTCGGCCTGGAAGCTGAACCTTGTCGAAACGCTCCCCTTGATTACGAAGGGTATCGAGGCGACTGCCTCCAAGAAAAGTTGGACGGGCGCAAAGCTTGCGCTCTACTGGCTTGACAAGGAATACCACATGCAGTATACGAGGCTCGACGAATCGCTTTTTGAACCGATTGGCTTTTAACGGATGAATTTACGGGTGGATGTTGTGAACCATTTTCTGAATCGTATTCTTTTTTTATCGTGCTTTCTTGCTTTTTCGACGCTCTGGGCCGCTTCCGCAAGGGACGTTTACGGTGCGTCCGGTAAATCAAGGGTCTTTGGCGCGGTGGATTCCAAGGTGGAGTTCAGTGGTGATAGGCTGTTTGCTGTTCTCGATTCCGTTGGAGGAACAGGAACGTGGATGGAATGGGATGTGAATGGAATCCGTGATTCGTCGGTGATGCTGTTCTTGAAGCCGATGCTTGAATCCAAGAATAAGCCTAAGATGATTTGGGTCTTGTCAGAACGCTCGAAACCTCTCCTTGCAGTTCTCTTGCCGAAGGGTGAGGGGGAACTTCTGATGTTCTACGAACTGTCCAAGCTCGATGCGAAACCCGAGTCGCTGCGCATCAATTCCGTATTGACTCCGGATGTGGTTTTTAGAGACTACCGGCAGATTTCCGAGAAGGAATTTGTGCATTACGACAGACCGAACTTGAAAGTTCTTGTTTCTGATAAACGAATTTTATTTACGTATAGGAAACCCGACAGCACCCCGCTTCGGTTTGATAGCGACTTCAAGACGAAAAATCTTATTGAAAAAAAGAACGAGGTCCGTGATTACATGGGGTTCCTGCAATACGAGTATTCCTTGATGCTCCGCGCTTTTGTGCAGTCTGTTCGCGGCGTGTTCAATTGGCAACCATGGCACTGGTATATGCAAAGTTGGAATTCCAAGTACATGATTTCTGAAGAAGAGGTCGAAGCGATTCTCTCGCGAGGTCTTGCTCCGGATTATTTTACAGTTTTCAAGGCGAAAACCTCGGGTGGCGAATGGGTCGAGTTGCGCACGACTGGGAACGGTGTCTCTGAAATGGTGATAACAATGCCCTAGCCGATAATTTCGGTTCCGTTGTTTTTTCTATTTTAGAAACGTGAAATCATTTTTTCGAAAAATCCAGCTTGCGCTGATTGCTTTGACATCAGTTTCCTCCTTGGCGTCCACCGTAGTCGAGGATTCCAAGAATCGCTTTGTTTTGGACGATGATGTCCAGGTCGCATCGAAATACCCATGTGACGACGGAACTCCGGGAATGCAATTTGTTCCTGAAAGGTCCTTTTTCCTGGATGGAAATGTCGTTCCTTTCCGCTACTACCGTGTAGCGCTTCCGTCGAATGCGAAGCCTCGCGTCTCTGTTTCAAATTTGCAGACGGAGCCTTTGGGTACTTCGCATTGTGGTGCCGATTCCCTAAAAATTCTGCCTGTAGAGGTGAGAACTCCCTTTCTGAAGGATGGACTGTGGATGACGGATATCCGCGTGCCTCTGTATGTGGATCAGCAGGGCGGGGTGGCTCTTCGCAAACAGTTCAAGTTGCAAGTGGATTTTGAAAAAAAGGCGTCTTCGGGAGTCAAGCCGGGGGCTCGTGTGCTCTCGCATGTGGAAAACCCGAAAGCTGCGGCTCGTTTTGGCGTAAGGAATTCGACGACCGTTCTGCGTCGTGAGGCAGCCTCCGAGTTAGACAATGTTCAGCCGCTTTTGGATATTTCAATCGGTGATAGGAATGTGGCCACATTCAGCGAAGATGGCCTCTATGCTTTAGATTATGCAACGGTGCAAAACGCTCTCGCCAAGGTGGGGCGCCAAAACGATGCTTCGGGGATGCGTGTTGATCAAATTTGCATTTACGGTGCTTCGCCTGATACCTTGGCCGATATGGGCCCGGGAAGCATCGAAAGGGCTCCGAACCAGCTTTTCGAAATTCCAATAGAAATTGTGGACAAGGATGGCAATGGAACTTTCAGCAAAGGCGATACCATCTATTTTGTCGGCTATGGCAGTGGCTTCTGGAAGCGCACCGATGCCGAAGATGCGAAAATCGATAACATCGGCATGGAGTATTTCCATTCCTATTCTCCGTATTCCTTCAGTCAGAATTTCATTCTCGGCTACAAGGACGTGGGGAAGGGACTTCGTCTGGACAAATCAATTTCAGCAAGCGGTAAGGGCCGAGAAATTGTTCTTTTGCGCTACACTCGTGCCGAAGAAGACGCTCTCCTTATTGATACATTCTATGGAAAGGCGCTGGATTGGGAAAAGGCCTCCGGCAAGGAATGGTTCTGGGTTTGGCATGAACGAAAGGATACGACGACTGTCCTGCCTCCGAAAATGACTGTTCCCTCGACTGCGACATTGCCTGGAATGGTCGATGGCGGCAAAAGCTTCATCGGTGTGAGCTTCTTTCCGCATCGTTCGATAGCCTCTTCAAGCGGTGTCAGCCAGATTTCCGACCGTGACATGGGCTCGAAAAGTTACCAGAGCCGAATGAGGTATATTGATTTCAATTTCTACGTGAATGGAATAGGCTATGAACGTAAACAGTTCTCCTTGATTCCCGGTGGAAACTTTGCCGTGAAAACTTCTGCATTGAAGGCTGCCGGCAACAGCTACTCCATTGTCATTTTGCCTGATTCAGTTCAATGCGACCGTTTTGACGGCTATACGATTGCGTATCAGTGGAATCCCTCCAAGGCATCCATCGACTCTTCCGAATGGATCTTGCCGGGAAAAGTTACGGGTAAGATTCAGATTCCCGTTGGTGATGACAAAAACCTTCGCCTTATGAAGTTTGTGAATTTCAGACCGCAGGGACTTTTGAATGTCTCGGACGGTGTCGCCGTGGATAGCGTGCAGTCGCAGGATGATGTTCGCTACCTGCTTTATCGTAAGGACAAGCCTCGCTCAGCCATTAGCGTTGCCGGCATTCCTTCTCCTGAGGATCTGGTACTCAACCGCTTGTCGCAGATTTCCTCTAAAACGGAATATCTGATTATTGCGCCTGAACAGTTTATTGTGCCTGCGGAATCCCTTGCGACGTTCCGTTCTAGCGACTTGGCGATTACACCCTATGCGACGACGCTTGTCTCTGCTGAAAACATCTACAGGCATTATACCGGTGGTGCTCCTTCGCCTGTTGCCTTGCGTAATTTTATTGCTTATGCACGCTCCGTGTGCCCCGACTTGAGATTTGTCCTTCTTGCTGGGTCTGGACACTACGATTATCGAAACCTCAACGTGAAGCTGAAGAACGTTCAGAATTTTATGCCTCCGTTTGAAAAGGAAGAAGCGGTCATCGAGGATTTCTTTGCCGTACTTGACTCTGGTGAACGCGTTCGCCATACGATGCTCGATATTGATGACAAGAACCTCAATCTTCCCGGGTATGACTTGGATCTTGCTGTTGGCCGTCTGCCAGTTTCTTCGGAATCGGAATTTTTCGATTATGTCGAAAAGGCGAAGGATTACGACAAGGTGGGGACGTTTGACCATTCTGAATGGAAATCGACGATTCTCTGGGCTGCTGATGATGCTAAAAATGGAAATGTGCCTGATAACGGCGACCATACGCGTATGCAGGAATCCCTTGATTCAATAGTGGATGCCGCTACAGACAAATTGGGCTTCCGCTGGAACATGAAGAAGGTTTACCTGCTTGATTATGAGTACGATGCGGATGACCAGAAGCGTAATGCGATGAATGATTTCATGAACATTCTGAACCAGGGAGCCTTGATGACAAGTTATTTTGGACATGGCTCCAAGGTGGCCTGGGCATCGGAAGGACTTTTGAAACAGACTTATTCCGCAAAGTTGAAAAATTACAAGACCTATACGGTGCTGAATTCGTTTGCTTGTACCGTCGGTCGTTTTGACGAAGGCGATTCGCGTTCCCTTTCGGAGGAATTCCTCCTTACTCCGAGAGCAGGGGCTATCGCTTCCATTGCTGCTGTTCGAGAAACTTACGGACGCCAAAACAAAATTCTTGCAAATTCGTTTATTCTTGATGCTTTGTCCAACAGCGGAGCGACTCTCGGAGAATCGCTGATGAAGGCTAAGGGTGTTACCGGTTTGGAATCATCTTCGCAGAAGGAGAATAATGAATTCTATGTGCTGCTGGGTGAACCGGTAATTCGCATGCCGATAAACGACCTGAAGGTTTCTCTTGATTCAGAAATCGATTCAATTAAGGCTCTGGACAAGATGAAAATCTCGGGATCCGTTGATGGTCTGACTGATGGATCCATTGCGCTTACGCTGAGGGAGGGGCGCCGTACAAAACGGCTTTGGACGCAGATTTCGGATGGAGATTCGATGAATGTTGTTCATGATGGCGCCTTGATTTACTCCGAAGTCGTTCCTGTGGCTGGCGGTCGTTTTGAAACGGAATTCGTGACACCGCGAAAGTTGAATTTTGGCGATTCTACAGCGGAATTGCGCGCTTGGGCATATTCTTCTAATGAACGAGCCGTAGGACGCTATTTGGCGAAGAACATCATGATTTCGGGAATGTCTAATTATGCAGATTCGCTGAATGACAAGAATCCTCCGTCTATTAGCATCCAGTCCTGCTATTCTCTTGGAACACCGACTTCTTTTGCTGATAACCAGACGATAAAGTTGCAGACTCCTGCATGTTTGCAGGTGCTGATTGAGGATTCTACGGCTCTTGATTATCGCGAGCAGGCGGATGAAGGTATTTCGTTCGAAATTCTTGGAATCGAAAATCCGTACCATCCGTCGCCCTATTTGGAGCAGACTTCGAAACGTGCTGTGATTAACAAGTCGTTTACTACGGAGTCTTATCCTGCCGGTAAGTATGTCTTTAAGGTTCGCGCTCAGGATGTTCTCGGAAATGTGGCGACCAAGGTCCTGAATCTCGAAATTACCGAAAAGATGAAGGAAGGTCTTGCCGATGTGTTTAATGTTCCGAATCCGGTAGGGAAGAAGGGAACCGTTTTCTATTTCAAGAATTTGGCTGAAGGCCGCGAATCGACAGAATCCTCCGTAGACATTTTCATTTACAATCAGCATGGACGATTGGTGAAAGTTTTGAAGGATGTTGTTTCGGGCAGAAACCATTGGAATGGTCACGATAATTATGGCCGTCCATTGGCAAATGGTCTTTATTACTATGTAGTTCGTAATAAAGTCTCTGTGCTGTCGGGCAAGAAGCTGAAAAATGAAAGTTGGACTAAAAAACAGAAACTGTTGATTTCGAGGTAATTTAAAATGGATTTACGTGAAAAACCGGGTAAAGTGCAAAAGATGCTGGAGCTGATGCTCCGCTTCAGGCTGATTTTTGTGGTTGTCATGGTCGCCTTTGTTGTAACGTTCCTTGCGACGGGCTGGCAGATGATGGGCTCTATGCCACTGGGGGCGTCCGAAGCCTTGGGCATGTGGATTGCAAAAATAGAGAACTTTGCTTCGGCTTGGGCCCAGGCGCAGTATTTGGCGGTGGCAGCTGTCGCTTTGTTTGTGATGTTCTTTGTCTTTGGCGGGGTGCGTGCTGGAATTTCTGGAATTGTTTCCATTCTGCTTTTTGCTGCCTCACTATTCTTCTTGAGTGGTGACGAGGAGATGCTTTTGATATTCTTCGGCTCTTTCGCAGGACTTTCGCTGATTTTGCTTTTGGCGGTCAAGTGGAGTGTCGCCTGTACGCTTTTCCCCTTTGCGATGGCCTGGCTTTTGATGACTGGGTTCCTTGGCTGGTTCCCGATGATGGTTGGCGATGCCTGGCTTATGTGGGCTGTCTTGAGTGCTGTCGGTTTTGCCTCGAGCGTCGCCTTGGCGCTTGTTGCCGGAAAAAAATTGGGCGAAGGTTCGCCTGAAACGGGTGCTCTGATTTTTGCGGCAAAAAAGATGGCTTTGCCGGTTGTAATTTCAAGCTTGCTTGCTCTTACCGCCTTGACCGTGGATATGGGTGTTGCTGATGGAAAGTCCATCGGTGCGGCTGCAATTTTGTGGGTTGCCTTTATTGTCTGGTTCTTTGGCTTCTTGTTTGGAACATTGTCTTTTGCCCCTTGGGAACGCTTGCGCGCCGGTTCCCGCCGAGTGCAAATCAAGAAGTCCAAAAAAAAGGTCAAGTAAAAGTCGCTTGCTTTTGATAGTATTTCTGCGCCGTATTGAAGCAAACGCGCAATATTTCCTTGGCGCAAACAAGCTGCATTGCCTTGATGCTTGCCCGCAGCATAGCTTTGGTGCAAACGGCAACATCACCTTGATGCAAACAGCAACGTCGTCCCGTGCCTCGACACGGGATTTTTTTTGCATTTTACGATTATATTTAGTCTATGAAATTTCGCTTTTGCAATAGAAAAATTCCCCTTGTCGTCGTGCTCGCTTGTTTTTTTGCTGCGAGCGCCATTGCTGGATTTATTCCCATCGAGGGGACGTTCATTCAGGCGTGGCTTTATGCACGCTGGGATGAGCCGAATTATGTCGGGCCAAAGGATGCGTGGGACAGGGAGGTTGCTTATTGGAAGAGCCTTGGCGTGAGTCAGGTGATAGATGGTGATATTGCTTATAAGAATTCAGGGGATCCGAACTGGTACGCTTGCTATGAATCCAAGTTGGACAGCGTCGTGGTGGAATGCCGTGACAAGGACATCCTCATGGAAAAGGCTCACAAGTACGGTTTCAAAGTGTACATGGGGCTGGGGGTCGATAATGAGTGGTGGAACTGGGACTTGACGAATGATGCGGATTTTGCAAAGTTCAGGGCGGCGATGATGAAGGCTGGCGCCTTCGCTCGTGAAATTTATAGTATTTACAATGCAAAATATCCGGAGAATTTTGCTGGTTTTTACAGCGTCTATGAAGTTTGGAATCATAATAAATTAAATTATGGTGATTCGACGCGAAATTTGTATGCAAAACGCCTTGCTGATGGTTTCAATATTCTCCTGGATTCATTAAATAAAATTGACGCGACAAAGCCACTGCTTTTCAGCCAGTTTGCAACAGATGACCCTTATGCGACTGATGTTAGCGATGGTGGACCGTATGGCTTTGGTACGCTAAAAAATACGGAATTATTTTGGACAAAGTTCTTTGAGCTGGTGAAATTCCGCAGCCAGGACAAGACACTCCCTATGGATGCCGTGGGTGGCGGTGGACAGCGTATTGATTCGGTGGAATCGTGGACAAAGGCTTATGGTGACGCCGTAAAAAATAGCAAAAGTAAAATAGGGTATTATGCAAATATTGAAAGCTTTGAACAGCCGCCTTACCATTTCCTTTATGATACTGAACGTACGCCGCTTTATGGGCGTAATTACAATAGCGCAGCTCCTGTGGGTCGCTTTGCTCGTCAAATAGCAGTGGCGGAGCGCCATACGAAGGGCATTTTTACATTCGCATTTTCTCATTATCATTCGCCTGTGAATAACATTCCCGGATATTACGATGTGCTTCTGAAATATTTGAAAACGGGCAAGGGTGATACCAAGGCTCCTACGCTACCTGCTAAAATCACTATCATCGATACAGTTGCAAAAAATGGACCGCTTTCTGAAAAACTGAATACGGAGATTTTGGACAAAGTATTTAAGTTCTATTGGGAGGGCGCTACCGATGATAACGGCATTTATCGCGTCAAGTTGAACAAGACTATCCAAAAGAATGGCTTACCTTATGATTCTACATTCGCCTACTCCGTGAGTACGCGTACTGAAAGCGGTGTCGTGGCGCATGAACCCGATACTATCTATTTCGCCTACAGCACTGGCCGAGAATGTATAGGTATTGAGCATCCCGAGGAGGAAGATTGCTATAATCCGCGTTACAAGGGCGAAGATGATTACGTTTTTGTGGTTGCCGATGTGTGGGGAAATGAGACTGTCTCAAAACCGTTTACGTTGAAGTCTACGGGTGGTCGCTACAGTTTTACGCCTGAGCTTGATTCTGTGAGAATGTATAAAATTCCTGAAAAGGATTCTCTGCGCAGTTACTTTGCGATTGATTCTGCGTGGGTGCAGGATGTGGAAAAACCGATGCGTTTGCCTTCAGTTTCGCATGGGCATGGCTCCTGTGTGGCGTCTGGTGCAAAGTGTGTGCAAATTGTTGGCGGAGGATTTACGGTTGTTGGGAATGGTGCTGATTGGCGTTTGCGTTATGATGCAAAAATTGCTGGGACATATCGGTTGTCTATTTTTACTGCGTTTGGTAGTCGCTTGTTTGTTCGCGATTTACATCTTGACGCTCACGAGAATTGGATTGATTTGCCGAAGAATGAAACAGGCTACTCAAGATTTTTTATCCATTTGAGAAAAAAATAGTATTTAGTTTGTGTAAAATGAGGGCTTTGGGGGAGGAATATGTAGAATTTTTGAGCTTAAAATACGCTCCGCTTACGTTATGTGTTGATTCGTGATAAATGCAAAAAGTCCGCCTATGCGGGCTTGATGAAAGAGAACGATAAGCGCCACTTTTTATGACAATACTTTAATAAAATAGAACCTCAAATTTTTGCGAAGATGGCATTGAGGCTGAAACCGCCGTGGCTTGTCTCGATGATTTTTGCGCTTCGGTTGCTGCGCGGATTTAATGCGGGGCATTCTTTAAGCAGATTTGCTGTGCAGGTGTATTTCGCTCCATTGCGTGTGTCGTCTTTGGGGGCGAGGATGGCGACGGTGAGACTGATGCTCCGGACTTGCGCTTCGCGGCTCCATTCGGTGAGTTTCTGTCCGATTTTTGTATAAAGTTTCGGTGCGTTGAAATCTAGGCGCTTGCCATAAGGCGGGTTCAAAAGGATAATGACTTTGTTTGCGTTGTTCCTTCGAAAGTCCTCGATTGTGTAGCTGAAAAAATCCTTTAGCTGCGGGTCAATATTTGCGATGGCGTCTTCGCCTGCGCTTGCGTAGATGCCGTTCAAAGGACTGCTTTCGACGTTGTGCTTGATGATGCTAATCGGCCGCTCGGAAATATCCGAAGTGATGATGTGAATTTTTGGGGGCTGTGATTGTTGCGGGAGATGCGCGGAACTTGTGGCTTGAGCGGACATCAATGAACTCTCATCAACGTCCTGCGTTTCGGTGTAAGACATCGCGCCCGCATAAGCCTGTGCATTGTTAACCAACCCCTGTTTGCTGTTTACTAAAAACCTCCAAGTAGCCTCTTTGAATGCGGGCTGGTGCTTCAAGGCGAAGTCGCGGCATTTGCCTGGGATGAGTCCATTTGCGATGTACGCCGCTTCAAGGCTGAACGTGCCGCTTCCTGCCATGGGATCGACGATAGTAGTTGGTTGGTGGTTTGTGGTTAGGGGCTCGTTAGCCTGTTGCCTGGTTGCCTCGAAAATCATGGCGGCAGCGATGGTTTCCTTGAGCGGGGCTTCTGCAACAAAGCGTTCATGGCCGCGTTTGTAGAGTTCTTCGCCGGCGAGGTCAATGCAAATGGTACAGCGGTCGTCGAGAAGGTTGATGTAGAGGTGCTGGAATGTGCTTGCCCGTTTGCTGTTTTGGGCTATTGAAATTTTTTCATTGATGATTTTTTTTACACGTTCTTCGACGGCATCGCTGTGGTAAAGCCTCGAATGCTTGCATGTTGTATGCAGCACAAGCCCTATTGACGTTGCATCCGTTAGTCGGCGTGTATCAACGTCCTGCGTTTTGGCGCAAGGCGTCGCATTCGCATAAGTCTGCGTACCTCTTTCTACGTCCCTGTCTCCGAGCCGTGATCTCGCTTGCGCCTCCTGCATCCCCGCTGATGAAAATCTATCGTCTAAATTTTCCCTGCGCGAAGCGCCATTATTCTCACTGTTTACTAACCACTGTTTACTGTCTACTAAAAACAATTCCCAGGGAATTTCTGCGGCATGCTTCTCCAACTGTCCAAAATTTTCCGCCTTGAAATTTGCAATTTCCATCAGCACGCGGTTCGCAATGCGGCTGTAGGCGACCGCCTTCCAGGCTTCCGTGATTTTGGCTGTGAACTCCACCTTGCCATCGCCCGCAACATGCAAATCGTCTGTTTCAACACCGATGAAATTCAGCTCTTGCGCCAAAGTGTCTTCAAAACCGAGCGGAGCCACCGCCGTGAATCGGTGCATCTTCCCGATGACGTGCTTTTTGATGCGTTTTTCGAAAGCGGAATTGTTGAATGCGTCTGCCATGCCCATAAAGATAGATAAATGGGAGATATTTCTAGTATTTTTTCTGGTTCACCTGCAAAGTTCCGTGTTTTAATGCAAAAGTAAACTGCTTGCAGGGCGGGGCCCCAGCTCGGAGTGGGGTAAACCCCAAATCCTAGCCTCACCAGTATCCAAACAAGTTTGGCTGTTGGCTTCGGCTTACGGATTTGTGCGAGGCCGCACGGGCCCTTCTCTCCTTCGAAGGCAATTCACACTAAGAGCTTCCACAAAGAGGATAACCCAACTAAACTCCTAAAGGAGTAACTTTCGTATAAAAGCTCTTGTGTTCATTAGCCTGCACCCTCCCCATCGTTGCGCGAGCGCCAACTTAACGGTTCAGCCATAACCATGCAAGCATGGTTGCGCCGTTCACCTTGTCAAGTTGTGGCCGACGCTTTATTCTCACAACAACAGCCATTCTTCGTTTTAATT
>JAZLIJ010000284.1:0-1453 GCA_045617325.1 Fibrobacter sp. | reverse complement strand
AACGACTTCCTCCCAGTGGGGATCACCGTTGAGGGCGCCGAGAGCTGAACCGCGGATAACGGGAGCGTTGTCACCGTCGAACTCGTAGAAGCTGAGAAGCTCGCGAACTTCCATTTCAACGAGGTCAATCATTTCGGGATCATCAACAATATCAACTTTGTTGAGGAAAACAACGATACGGGGAACGTTCACCTGACGGGCGAGAAGGATGTGCTCGCGGGTCTGAGGCATAGGACCGTCGGTTGCTGCGCAGACAAGGATTGCACCGTCCATCTGGGCTGCACCTGTTACCATGTTCTTTACGTAGTCGGCGTGGCCCGGACAGTCAACGTGAGCGTAGTGACGGGTAGCTGTCTGATACTCTACGTGAGCTGTGTTGATGGTGATACCACGCTCTTTCTCTTCGGGAGCGTTGTCAATCTGGTCGAAAGACTTTACCTCTGAAAGGCCTTTCTTTGCCAGAACTTGAGTGATAGCAGCAGTCAAAGTGGTTTTGCCATGGTCAACGTGACCGATGGTACCGATGTTTACGTGCGGCTTGTCTCTTTTGAAGGTTTCTTTTGCCATAATATTATGCTTTTTTAAGTGTTGTTTCTCAAAACAAATTTGAGCCGATGGTGAGAATTGAACTCACGACCTCTTCCTTACCAAGGAAGCGCTCTACCCCTGAGCTACATTGGCTTTTTATGGAGCGGAAGACGAGGTTCGAACCCGCGACCCTCAGCTTGGAAGGCTGATGCTCTACCAACTGAGCTACTTCCGCCTAGACATAAAAAAAGTGGGCAGAGATGGATTCGAACCACCGTAGGCGTGCGCCAGCAGATTTACAGTCTGCCCCATTTGGCCACTCTGGTATCTGCCCAAATTTGAGAGTTTTACTCCCTGAGCCGATGGAGGGAGTCGAACCCACGACCTGCTGATTACAAATCAGCTGCTCTGACCAACTGAGCTACGTCGGCTTTTTTTGGGACTGCAAATATATGCGTTAAAAATTAAATGACAAAATTTTTTGATAAAAAAAACATTTTTCTGCCAATCGTACTTCGTACACCCGCGAGTCATTGGGTCTGTGCGAAACGCCCCTCCTGAAAAAGTGCGCAAAGCGCCGAGTCACCCGTCTGGGATAAATTGCAATTTTGTGTATGGGAATTTCATATAGGAGAAGACATCTGGATGGATGGACACAGCTGACAGGTTTTACAAGTTCTTAAGAATGTCCAGAAATTCTGCCGGAGTTACTACTATAGGCTCTTTCGGAAAGTGTTTTGTGTTTCCTGTCACGAGAAACGAGCCCTCTTTTGACAAAGCAACTTCATAAAAGATAATGTCCTTAGGGTCTGGGAATTCCTTGCCTTCAACATCTTTCTTCCCGGGAGCAATTCCAAATCTTTCAATTGCGTTGATTACTGCCGCTATATTTTCAGGCCTGAATGAGAATTGTTCGCGAGAAAGG
>JAZLIJ010000283.1:0-2201 GCA_045617325.1 Fibrobacter sp. | reverse complement strand
GGTGTTGAGGCAAGCCGCTTGACTTCTGCAGGTTTCGGTCAAAGCCAACCAGTTGCAGACAACAAGACTGCTAAGGGCCGCGCTAAGAACAGACGTGTTGAGTTCAAGGTAAGATTCGAGAAATAATTTTAATTCCCTGACAAGTCCTAAATAACCGTTACAGTTTTAGACTTAATTTATACAGGACAAAAATAGTACTTTTTAGAAGATTGTTGCAGGACTAGTCCTGCAACAATCCACGGTTCTTTCATTTGAAACAAGAATTTTCTTCTTTTATTTTTGCATACCTTGGGTATTATGCGATTTTTCCAAGGAAAATCTATACATTTGCACACAGCAGTGTCGAAGCACCGCTCATTAGTGTTTCTCCTTTGACATTTTTTGATTTATTATATTTTTAAAGGCGATTTCCAAGGCCGACGTGATGTCGTTTTTGAGAGATCGCCTTTATTTTTACTACGTAAAAATAATAATTATTTTCCTAAAAATCAAGGGGTTGCGTCGAAATATTTATTTATTTTTCAAAGGAGAAACATGGAAAATTCCCTACGGGGAAAATCAGTAAGGAGATTATCGAGTTTGCCACCTCGGTGGCGGAGTACAGAAGAACCAGTGCCAACTTCAAGCACAAGTTGCCCGACATCATCATTCTGCTGATAACGGCCAGGATGAGCCGATGCGTCAGCCGAAGCGACATCATCGCCTTCGGACAAAGGAATCTGTCCAGATTCAGGAAGATGGGTCTATTCCCCAAGGGGATTCCGTCGGAACCGACGCTCTGCAGGGTGGAAAACACCCTTGACGACAATGGCTTGGCGGAAAGGATGGCAGAGTTCATGGAGAGGCATCTCGGCAAGCCGGACGAAATGCAGATTGTCGCCGTAGATGGCAAATGCACGAGGGGAACCGTCCAGGAGAACGGAAGATGCCCCGATATCGTGTCCGCCTACTCCGTATCCGACAAGGTCACCCTCCGCACGGAGATTTGCGAGGAGAAGAGCAACGAAATCACCGCAACGGCGGCGTTGCTGGACAAGATGGACTTGACCAACCGCGTGGTTACGGCAGACGCAATGTCCTGTCAAAAGACGATCGTAGACAAAATCATCGATAAGGGAGGTCACTTCCTCATCGAGGTCAAGGCGAACCAGAAGACGCTCAGATGGGGGCTGGAGGACATGGTCGAGTCGGCGGAACCGTTGGACTGCCACTCGGAAGAGGGAGTGCTGGCGCACGGCAGAATTGAATCGAGGATCTGCCGGACCTACGACGGGGCCGACATGGTGGCCGACAAGGAGAAGTGGGGAACTGCACTCACCGTCGTGGACATACGCACCCGTTCGGTGAAGAAATCCAATGGAAGCGTCGCCGAAGAGAGGCGGCTATACATCACCGACCTGAAAAAGGACGCAAAGCTCCTCAACGACATCACCCGACAGCACTGGATGATAGAAAGCATGCACTGGTCGCTCGACACAGGCATGAGGCAGGACGCCATTAAAAGACACACCAAGCGGGGTGCGAGGAACCTCGACACAATACAGCGCATGGCCTTTGCCATCATGTCGTTTTGGAGAAGCAAAAGGAAGCGTTTGCGCGACAGAACCGCAGGTTACTCCGAGATCATGAGAAACTGTTCTTTGAACTTCGCCCATTTATTGAATGTCATAGCCCTAAAATAGAAAAAAATAGCCTTTTCTTGAAATGTCAACTTGTTGTGTTTCAAACACTTGAAAATCGCAGTTTCCCATTAATTATGGGTAGGGGGAGTTGTGAGTTTTATCATAGGGGTAAATGAAAGAGCCGTGATTTCAATCGAAACGATTAACATTATCGACAACACACGGACAAGGGAATACTAATCCCGATAGAAGTTACAAGGGCAAAGATCATCCATACTTTCTAAGAAAATTTCCCTACCTTTGTCCCAACCAAAATTTTAAAGTATATGGATTCTGTTAATCAAAAAGTGGGAACTCCCAATTTGCACGCCGCGGTTCCTTACGTGGCAAGTGATAAAAGATATGACGAGATGGTCTATCGCCGTTGTGGCAGAAGCGGTCTGCTTCTCCCTGCTATTTCATTAGGTTTATGGCACAACTTCGGAAGGGTGCATTGTTTCGAGAACTTCGAGAAGATCGCCTTCACCGCCTTCGACAATGGTATCACCCACTTCGACCTCGCCAATAACTACGGACCTG
>JAZLIJ010000282.1:0-21387 GCA_045617325.1 Fibrobacter sp. | reverse complement strand
CCGATGTGCTTGCAGAGTTCGGTCATGAAGGACTGGCAGAAGTGCATCACTTCGTTATCGCTCTTGCCCTTCGGGTCGAAGTCGGAACCGCCCTTGCCGCCACCCATGGGGAGAGTCGTCAAGCTGTTCTTGAAGGTCTGTTCGAAACCGAGGAACTTGAGCATGGAGAGGTTCACATTGTTGCGGAAACGGATACCGCCCTTGTAGGGGCCGATGGCAGAGTTGAACTGCACGCGGTAGCCGCGGTTCACCTGGAGAACGCCCTTGTCGTCAACCCAAGGCACGCGGAAGATGATGATGCGTTCCGGTTCCACGAGACGGTCGATGATGCCGTTGGTTTCGTAGGAAGGATCCTTGGCAAGGACCGGGTCCATGGATTCGAGGAATTCGCGGACAGCCTGGTGGAACAGGTCTTCGCCGGGGTTGGTTGCGACAACTTTGTCGTATACTTTCTGAAGGTAGGCGTTCTGAATTGCCATTTTTTTATCTCCATTGAGGGGTTAATTGTTTATGTGCAAAAGATAACAAAAAAAGCCCATTTTGGGCAAATTTCGGCAAAAAATCGTCATTTACGACATTTTTGTCAGTTATGGTTTTTGTAAGAAGGCCACCCCCTTTTTCGTCAAAATTTGCAAAAAACAAAAAAAATGCCGATTTAAAAAACCGACATTTTTGTAGCTTTTTTACTTCCGTATATTTTGTAAAAATTTATTTACACTAATACTTTAAATTTCCATGAATGTCTTGATTTCATCCATACGGCGCTGGGCGTATTCAAAACCAAGATGATAGGAATCATCTAGTCTTTCGCGATCGGCTTCAAACAGGCTGCACAAGTCACGCTCTGGTCTTAGAATCAAGATTTTCCCTTCCTTTTCCAATTTCTCCATTTCGCGGAACTTGCGCTCGTAACGTTTGAATCGCACCATGAGCACTTTGAAAAAATCAGGATACTTGCTTTTATACAGAGGGTTAAGGATCATGCGGTACTTGCGAAAATCAGTCACGGTTTCACCAGGAAAATGGGTGGATACCACGACAACCTTGTCGCAGCCTTTTTTGAACGCGCGATTGTACGGAATTGGATCCGCTACACAGCCATCTGCGTAATGCTTGCCATCAAGCGCCACGACAGGGAACACCATCGGTAGTGCACAGCTGGCGCTGATAATGCTTAGTAGACGCTTCTTGTCCTTGTGTTCCTGAAAGAATTCCATACGTCCTGTTTCGCAACAGGTGACACCAAATTCACATTCAGCCTTCGAATTGAAAAATGTGTCGAAATTAAAGGGCATGTCACCAAAAGCGGCGTCAAAATGAAGAGCTTTACATTCCCTATAGACTCCGTCAAGAATGACGTGTGAGTGATCTTTGCCCTTTTGGATTTTTGTGGGTTGGATGATGTAACGGAATCTTCCCCGTTGACGAGTAATGTAGTTCATGGCGGCATGGCCACCTGCACTCACTCCTGCATAATACGAAAAATCCAGGTTTTCATCCATCATGGCGTCAAGAACGCCCGCTGTGAAAATCGTCTGGCGTGAGCCACCTTCCAGGGCGAGACCAATTTTCACTTGGCAACCTCCTCGGCCACAACTTCTGCAGGAGTCTCGGAGGGAAGCGGCAAAATCTTGCCTGTATTTCCAAGTGCTAGCTGCTTGAGACTCCAAACTTTCTGCCTGAAATATTCGCTCTTTTCTGCTAGATATTCAGACGAAGACACACCCTTCACCCGTTCAATTTTTTCAGAGTTGCCAATGCGCACCTGCGTGCGATGACCGAACTTGTATATGCCATCTATCGCCATGGAAACAACTGGTGCTCCCGTGCTGCGTGCAAGCATGGCGAAACCAGACTTGAACTCGTTCAGAAGCCCGTCCACGCGGCACTTGCCCTCTGGGAAAACGATAATGGATTTCCCCTTCGCCATCTCCTTTTTGGTAAGCGAGAGCCATGTCGTATCCCAAGGGTCGTTTCTGTCAATAGGAATCGGCTTGAAACGCTTGAGAATCCAGTGGAAGCACGGCAAATCGTACTGATCCCTTGCAACAAGGATATTTCTCGGACGACTGACCAAGGCCAAAATGAGGAGCGGATCCAGCATCGTTGTGTGGTTCGCGATAATAATCGCAGGCTCCTTGAACTTCATCTTTTTAACGGACGGATCCGTAAAAACCACCTGCGGGCGGACAATCAGCGCAAAATAAATTCGCACCAGCACCTCGCAGATGTAAACAACTGCCACCATCGGCAAATCAATTATCTTTTTCATTTACCGAGAGAATCTTTCGGAATAGACGTAAACGTAAGGGAACCCTTGGCATGCACGTTGCCATTAACCTTGACAACGCAGTCGAAACCGACGATGATTCCACCGCCCTTCGTCTTGTTGACCGTAATTTCAAGCTGGTCGCCGGGAATCACCGGCTTCACGAACTTGAAGCCATCGATTTTCAGAAGCACATAGAGCTTGTCGTCCAAGTCCTCGGGCTTGTGCTCGATGACAAGCGAGCAGAGCTGGGCGCAGCTTTCGACGATAAGAACGCCCGGCATAATCGGAGTGCCCGGAAAATGTCCCATGAAATAGGGTTCGTTGACGCAGACGTTCTTGATGCCCGTCGCAGATTCGTTCGGGACAAGTTCTGTCACCTTTTCAATCATCTGGAACGGCGGACGCTGCGCAATCCTTTCGCTGATTTCGTAAATGTTCATGGAACTCATAGAGAGAGACCTCCATCCATCACAAATACCTGGCCAGTCACATAGGCGAACTGGTCCGAGACAATGGCGGAAACGAGATTTGCGACTTCGTCAGCGGTGCCGAAACGCTTGAGCGGCACCCTTTCGATGTAGCCGTTGCGAGTTTCCTCGGGAATCGCTTCAATCATCTCGGTGGAGATGAAGCCCGGAGCGACAGCGTTCACGCGGATGCCGTAGCCGCCGAGTTCCTTCGCTAGCGTCTGCGTCATGGAATTCACGGCGCCCTTCGTTGCACTGTAAACGGCCTGGCCCGGGAGCGCGAACTTGGAACTGACAGAGGACATGTTGACGATGACGCCGGACTTCTGCTTGAACATCTTGAGGGCGACCGCCTGTGCGCAGTAGAGGTACCCCTTCACATTCAGGTTCATGCACTTGTCGAGCGTATCGGGATTCATCATCAGAAGGTATTCGTCACGGACGATGCCAGCGTTATTCACAAGCACGTCGATGCGGCCATAAGCCTTGAACACGTCGCGAACCATCGCCTTGACTTCGGCAAGGACGGAAACGTTCGCCTTGTAAATCATGCCATCGCCACCGTTCGCCTTGACTTCTTCCAAGGTCTTCTGGGCGGCTTCATCGGAACTGGAATAGTTCACAACAACGGTGTAACCGTCTTTAGCAAGGCGAAGCGCGCAAGCTTTACCAATCCCCTTGGACGCACCCGTAACAATTGCAACTTTCATATCAGAACTCCAATATAAATTTAAGAATTACTTTCCCAAGACGACGGCGCTGTAGGAGCCGCCCGTAGCAAAGGAAACAACCAAAATCTTCTTGAACGAGGAAGTGTCAACGACATTTGCAGAGACACCTTCGTCCTTGATAAAGTAAGCCTTTTCGGACTTGAGTTCGCCACTCAGCATGAGGGCCGCCTCCGCAGCGGCAAGAGTAGCGGCACCCGCACGGCCTTCACCGACGCGTTCCTTGACTTCAAAGATAGGCGTCGAGGCAATCTTTGCACCAAAGACGCGCTTCAGGGAATCGCGTTCGATGGAATCGATAACCTTGAGGCCGTTTGCAAAACCGAACACGGCGTCAATTTCATCCGCAGAGACGTTGGCATTCTTCAAAGCCTCTGCGATAGCCAGGTCCAGAGCCTCGCCCGAACCTTCAACTTTACCGAACTTCACGTTCTTGCGGCCGTTGCCGTAGCCGAGAAGTTCGCAGTAAACCTTCGCACCGCGGGCCTTCGCATATTCTTCCGTTTCCATGATGATGGAGACGCTGCCGTCACCGACGACAAAGCCTTCGGAATCGGAATGCGGAGCGACAACCTTATCGGCAGCAACGCCGAGCTTCTGGCAGAGTTCCGTAATCACCGGGATGTTCTCGTCGGTACCCGTCGCCATCATGGCCTTTTCCTGGCCGTCGTAGATGACGTTCATGGAGTAGCCGATGCTGTCGAGGCCGGAAAGCGGTCCCGTCGTGATGGTCACGCCGTAGCCCTTGATGCCGGTGCAAATGGAGAGGTAACCGCCAGCGGCGTTATAGACGGTATGCGGAAACTTGAAGGCGCTTCCCTTCGCGTTGCCGGCATCACCAATCAGTTCTTCAAAATCATAAGTGGCACCGAGACCACCTTCGCTTGTACCCACGATGATGCCGATATCCATGGCATTTTCGTCGGTCACGGTGAAATTCGCATCCTTCAAGGCGCGCACACCCGAAATCGTCTGGAGCTGTCCCAGGTTGTCAAGCTTGCGATAGAACGCCATCTTGACGCCGATGTCCTTGAAATCAGAGTCAACAATTGACGTGTGGACGGAGGCGCTTTCAGGAACGGCGCCGTTCTTGACAGCTTCGAGATAGGCGTCCTTGCCAATGCCCTGTGGCGTCACGAGGCCAAGACCCGTTACGACAATCTTCTTATCCTTCGCAGAAAGGCTCTTGACATCGCCCGGCTGCTTACTGAAAATGATGCTTGCATCCGTGCCGCCGAATGCAACGTTGTTACTCATGACGCAAGAGAGTTCCTTCGACTTCGGCGTGTTCTGCACGTAGTCCATCTGGCCTGCCCTCTCCTTGAGAGCTTCGGAATCCTCGGCGGAATAATGGAGCGTCGGGAGGACGGTATTCGTCGTAAGAGCCTTGATGCTGAACACTGCTTCGATCGCACCGGCTGCACCGAGGCAGTGACCGGTCATCACCTTGGTCGAACTGACACTCAAGGTCGGGTTCTCTTCGTCGAAGAACTTGTGGAAAGCGTTCATTTCGGCATTGTCGTTCTTGCTTGTCCCTGTGCCGTGGGCGTTCAGGTAGCCGATATCGGACTTCTTGATGCCGGAGTTGTTTACCGCGCGCGTCATCGCCTCAAACAGGCACAGGCCGTCTTCGCGAGGGGCGGTAATGTGGTGAGCGTCGCTTGTGACGCCCGAACCTAAAACTTCACAATATTGTTTTGCGCCTCTTTTTTGCGCATGTTCATAAGATTCCACAATCACGACACCGGCACCTTCACCAAGGGTGATGCCGTTGCAGTGATTAAATGGAGAGCAACCGTTCTCGTCAAGAGCGTGGAGTGAAAGAAATCCGGAATACGGAACGGAAGCGAAGGAATCCGTACCGCCGGCAATAACCACATCGGCCTTGCCGTTGCGAATCAAGTCGCAGGCAATCGCAATGGAAATCGTACCGGCAGCGCAGGCATTCCCCACATTCGTCACAATGCCACCCGCATGGCAGGATTCGGCCACCTGGGAAGCAATGGACGCAATGGGCATCTTTGGAATTTCACGAACATCCTTACCGTGCTTGTAGTACTGCTCGATGCTGAGGACGCCACCGACGCAGCTTCCGATGATGACGCTCACGCGCTGACTATCGGAAAAATCGTCCAGCTTGGCATCTGCAAGAGCTTCCTTCGCCGCCTTGATGCAAAGCTTGGATGCGCGATCCTTCTCTTCGGGAGAATCGATATCATCCAAGGTATCGCAATGGACTTCGGCAGCCAGGTCGGCATAGCAATCAGCCGTATCAACCGATGTTGTCTTATGAATACCCGAAACAGAAGCAAGTGCATTCTTCCAAGTTTCTTCAACGTTGTTACCTACGGCGCAAATAACGCCAAGACCGGTAACTACACAGCGGCAATCGTTCGATGTCATAATAATTCCAAAAAATTAAACGAATTGAGGAGAGATTTTAGCGATTAGGCTTTGTTCTTTTCAATAAAAGCGCAAATCGTGTCGATGCTCTGGAAGTTTTCCTTGGCAACACCCGTCATGGAGACGCCAAATTCATCGTCAACGAAGGAGATGATTTCCAGGGAGTCCACAGAATCCAGACCAATTTCTTCACCGAAAAGCGGAGTGTCGAAGTTCAGCACGGAACCATCGACACCGAGGTTGGACATAAAGAATTCTTTGAGCTTGTTTTTTGTTTCTTCAGTATTCATTTTTTCCTCTTTTTATAAAAAGTCACTCAAGTATAGAAAATTATTTGTTTCATTGATTATCAAAATTTTAAAAAACTTACGAAAAAGCAAAAAGAGGCGATATAATGCAAAAAAAATGGCGACGCTCGTATACAGGACGCCATTTCCTGTTTTTTTACAAAAATTAACGAATTTTCGTGGCATTTACTATATTTGTGCACACTTATATATAGAGGTCATCCATGAAGTCATACGTGTTTCCAGGTCAAGGTTCGCAATTTCCGGGAATGGGAAAGGAATTGTTCGAATCCAATGCAGAAGCGAAAACCCTGTTCCTCAAGGCAAACGAAGTTCTCGGTTTTGAAATCACCGATATTTTGTTCAACGGCACTGCCGACGACTTGAAACAGACAAAGGTGACTCAGCCGGCCATCTATCTTTTATCCGTCATCATGGCAAAGGTCATGGGCGAAAACTTCAAGCCGGACATGGTCGCCGGGCACTCCCTCGGTGAGTTTTCCGCATTGACAGCGGCGGGCGCCATCGCTTTTGAAGATGGCCTCACACTCGTTTCAAAGCGCGCACAGGCCATGCAGACCGCCTGCGAACACAATCCGGGCACCATGGCAGCCGTCATCGGTGGCGCTGACGAACTCGTCGAAGAAGCATGTGCCGCGGTCAAGGATACAGTCGTCGTTCCGGCAAACTACAACAGCCAGGGCCAAGTCGTGATTTCCGGAACCAAGGAAGGCATAGACAAAGTAACAGCAGACTTGACAGGCAAGGTAAAGGGTGTTGTCGCCCTCCCCGTAAGCGGCGCATTCCACTCCCCGCTGATGGAAGAGGCTCGCATGGAACTTGCGAAGGCGATTGAAGCGACTGAATTCAAGGCGCCGATTTGCCCCGTGTACCAGAACGTCGATGCAAAGCCGCATACGAACCCGGATGAAATCAAGGCGAATTTGCTCACGCAGCTCACCTCGCCCGTCCGCTGGACACAAAGCGTCGTGAACATGATTGCCGATGGGGCAACCGAATTCGAGGAAGTGGGCCCAGGACAGGTGCTCACCAAGCTCATCAAGCGCATACAGAAAAGCATTTAATTACAGGCTGTAAAATGTGGGATAAAATTTATTTAGAAACACTGAAGGAATATCAGAGCAAATCCGAGATGGGCGGAGGACAGGCCCGTATCGAGAAGCAGCATTCTCAGGGAAAACTCACCGCAAGGGAACGTCTCGAAATTCTGTTCGACAAGGGAACGTTCCACGAGATTGGGGCGCTCCGCATGTCGCAAAGTCCGGACCTGCCTGATTCCAAGAAGTTCTTCGGCGACGGCGTCATCACCGGCTACGGAAAAATCAACGGCCGTACGGCTTACGTTGCATCCCAGGATTTCACAGTAAGCGGAGGCTCCCTCGGCTCTGCGCATGCCAAGAAGATTTGCCAGGCGATGGACTTGGCGCTTGAATCCAGGGCGCCGTTCATCAGCATCAACGATGGCGGCGGCGCACGAATCGAAGAAGGCGTCTGCTCCCTCGACGGCTACAGCGGCATCTTTACGCGCAACACCTGGGCATCGGGCGTCATCCCGCAGATTTCCGTCATCCTCGGACCGTGCGCCGGCGGTGCCTGCTACTCCCCCGCCATCACGGACTTCATCTTCATGACCGAAAAGACGAGCCAGATGTTCATCACGGGCCCAGGCGTCGTGAAGGCAGTAACTGCCGAAGTCGTCTCCCCCGAAGATCTCGGCGGCGCAGGCGTCCATTCGCAAAAGTCCGGTGTCGCCCACTTCACCTACGCAGATGACAAGGCTTGCCTCGAAGGCGTACGCAACCTGCTCAGGTACCTACCGCAAAATAACGAGGAAAAATCAGAACGCATCCAGTCCGCAAGTACAGACAACTCGAAGAATATCGAGGAAATCATCCCCGACAACTTCAAGCGCGTCTACAATGTGAAGAACGTCATCGACTGCATCGCCGACAAGGATAGCTTCCTCGAAATCCAGCCACAATTCGCAAAGAACGTCGTCATCGGATTCATTCGCCTCGATGGCGATGTCGTCGGTGTTGTCGCAAACCAGCCAAGCAACTTGGCGGGCTCCCTTGATGTTGACGCTAGCGACAAGGCGTCGAGATTCGTGCGCTTCTGCGACTGCTTCAACATTCCGATTCTCACGTTCGAGGATGTGCCAGGCTACATGCCGGGTACAAAGCAGGAGCACAACGGCATCATCCGCCACGGGGCTAAGCTCCTCTATGCTTACGCCGAAGCGACAGTCCCGAAGGTGACGCTCATTCTCCGCAAAGCTTACGGTGGCGCCTACATCGCCATGAACAGCAAGAACCTCGGCGCAGACTACGTCTTCGCACTCCCCATTGCGCAACTCGCTGTCATGGGCGCAGAAGGTGCCGTAGATATCCTCCACCGAAAGGAAATCGCGGCTGCGGCTAACCCACAGGAAGTTCGCAAGCAATTCATCGACGACTACGAGAAGAAGTTCCTCAACCCCTACATTGCGGCGAAGAACGGATTCATCGACGAAGTCATCGCCCCGGAAACGGTCCGCGAACGCATCGTCACCGCATTCGAGAACCTGAAAAAAAAGAAGAAGTCTACTTTCTGGAAAAAACACGGAAACATACCGCTGTAACGATTAGTGGTAAGTGGTTAGTGGTTGGTAGTTGGTGGTTGACGCCTTTGGCGTCCGCTGCTTCGATTCGGATATAGAAATGAGCTCGCTCATTTCTGCATCACTCGTTTTGCACGCTTTTGGTAAACAGGGGGAAGTTTGGCGCCTGCGGCGCAGGAGCACTCTGAAACGAGATGCATTCGGGATGCTGCGTTAAAATGCGGAAGAGGGGCTAGGATCTAGGGGCTAGGGTAAAGTATGGCGCCTGTGCGGCGCAGGAACACTCTGAAACGAGATGCATTAGCGATGCATCGGTAAGATCCCGTGTCGGAGCACGGGATGACGGTCGTTTAGTAGACGGTAAACAGTAGACTGTACGCTGTAAAAGTTTGGCGCTTCGCGCGAGGTTATTCTGAAACTAGATGCAAATCACTATTCACTATTCACTGTTCACTAATTCCGCATTTCTAGCAGCAAAATCACCCGGCCACGACTTTCACGAGCGTATCGTGCAGGATTCCGTTACTGAAGATGACCTGTTCCGCATCAACAAACTGCATCGGAGAGCCGTCGATATGCGTCGATTTTCCGCCAGCCTCTTCAACAAGAAGCGCGATAGCCGCGATATCCCACGGATAGCTCATCGTCATGACGAAGCAGTCGATGCGGCCACAAGCAGTAAAGCAACCTTCGATAACCGCAGAGCCAAGACACTTGACGCGCTCGAAAGTTTCGGCTTCACGGCTGAAATTTTTTGAATTCTGCGCATTGATTTTTGTAGCATCGCCTACATTGAAATCGCCGTTGCTGACAATCGCATGCATCGGGTCGCTTTCGGAACTCACATGGATTGGCTTGTCGTTCATAAAGGCGCCAAGACCCTTCACTGCAGAAAAAAGTTCACCCAGCTTCGGCAAATTCACAACCGCGACAAGCGGCTTCCCTTCAAAATGGAGCGCAATGGAAATTCCCCACAGAGGGATTCCGCGGCTGAAATTCACAGTACCATCCACAGGGTCGATAATCCAGCGATAACGCGGGTCGCTCCCTTCGATGATTCCAGCTTCTTCCGTGCGAATGGAATGCGTCGGGAACGCCTTGCGAAGTCCTTCGACAATCATTTTTTCGCTATTCAAGTCGGCTATGGTCACAACATCCTTTGCGGACTTGTAGCGCACATCGCCAAGGTTCTTTTGAAGCTCAAGGCAAAGGTCGCCTGCATTTTTCGCAAGCGTCCTTGCTACAGACAAAAAAGATTGAGTATCTTGCATTTTATTTTTTAGGATAAGCGCAGCATCGGAAACCGACTGAAGAAGACCTGTAGAAGGCGGCCGCCTGTCTATAGTTCACCTTCTTGCCAGTCAAGAATACGGCTTCAACACGCGAGGGCTTGTAAGTGAGACCATTGGACAATGAATCCAGCCATGCCGCCCCCCCTTTCTTGTATTCGGAATACAAAGAATAATCCTCACCGATTTTCTCATTCACCGAATTCATCACATCGTAAAATTGCAGCGAATCGGTAAAGTCACTCTGTGAAAGTTTTGCATATAAAGTACGGGAAGTATCCGCCTCATAAACAGTATCAACTTTCGTTCCTTCACGATACAAGTAAACCGTATCCGTTACATATTCCAAGCGGACATAGTAAGGGAATGCACGATTGGTACAATAAGCGATGGAAGTCTTTTCCAAGCCACTGAAGGCTCTGAAGCTAGATCCCTTCAATACGGCAACGGTATCTTCAGAACGTCCAAGAGCCCACTCCTGATACTGTCCAGGCATGTCGCGCACACCATCAGGATTCACACAACGATAATCACGTTTAGACAAATCCGCCGCCATCAGGGAATCCTCGGTCGAAACATTGCACTGTCGAGTGAGATACACCGAAGGATCCGAGCCGCCCGAAGTCGAATCGGCTTCCCCATCTTCGACAACACCATACGCAAGAGCGTTTCCGGAAAGACATACAAGTTCCCAGTCTCTTTCCTTGCACAAGCCCACATCGAATCCCTTCGCATCGACAGCTTCACAAGCAAAGACTGCCTCAGAATGGAGAACTCCTGTAACAAATTTTCCGTTGCGGTCACGATGTTCAAACTTTTCCATGCAGAAGTAATTTGAGTCAGATGTTGATACAGCGACATAACCCGCAGGGCAGTCCACCTTTTTCGCAAGAGGCCCCTTCGACACAATGACTGTATCGATTAACGCAGCCGACAAATATCCAGAATTGTCCTTCGCACGAATTCGCAAAATCAACGTATCTCCCGGAGCAGTCCAACGAATCGTATCGGAAACAAAATTGCCATCACTTGCAGCAACCATTTCATCATCACTCCATTTGAAACGATTCTTGAAGCGACCGTTTTTGTTGTCTCTATCCGTCACATAAGGTTCCCACGTTTTTGCAAGTTTGTTATAACGATCGATAATGTAATTATCAATAACCTCGTAGCAGGTTCCAGCCTTGCAATCACTTGGAATGATAAGAATGGAATCAGACTCGATTTCATGATTTATGTCGAGCGGGTCTACACCGCGTTCCCAGAAAATGACAAGACGATTATTGCTGTCAAGCCTTGCAAAACCAGGAAACAGAGTGTCCTCGATAGTATAAATCTTTTTGGGCATAACAGGCGCGACAGAATCCGTCGTCGAGAACTGCGTCCCCATATCCGGGGAAGTCGTAAAGCCTACAGAATTTCCAGCGACATCCCATGCAGAAATAGAAATCGTATACGAAGGAATAGTCGAAGGAGTGCGCGTCCGGAGGCCCGTGATGAAAATACGGAAAAGATTATTCTCGTTATTTTCCATATCGAAGCCCTTGCCATCGGGAACGACAATATTCAGCATTCTCTTGCTGTTATTCTTGACATCATCTATCCAAATAGAATCAAGGCGAGAATCCGAACGAATTGCCGCCTGCCTAAAATAGTACTTTCCACCAGTTACATCCTTACCCTCTGGAGTATAAACAGCTATCTGCAAATCGCTGATATCCTCATCAGGATCCAACGCGTAAAGGCGAATATTATACCCAAAAATTTCTCCGGACAATTCAGAGAAGGAATAGAAGCTAGTTTGGTCTGTCGGACGATACCACTCAAACATCGCGCCCGTCGCCCAAGTAGAATCGCCTTGAAGGGAAACTTCAGATGGAGGTTGATGATCGCCAAACTGCATGAAGAATCGGTAAACAGCACCATCATCATCGTTATCGTCATATTCGCAATACAAAGCTACCTGCAAGCTATCTCTTTTTATCTTGACATAATCAGCAACCAGCTCGGTCAAGTCAATCGTATCAAAATCGCGACCTTTGACATGCGTGTACTTGTAAAGAATGCCTTTTTCTATTTGCTTGGAGGTCACAGCCTTCGACGTATCATCGACAACCGTTGTGTCAAGCCACAGGCGAACACCTACAAAATCCTCGTCCGCATCGACGGGATAACGATAGCGAATCTGATAACACGCAGTACCCTCTTCTACACCTGGCGGGCATTCCATCAAGACCGTAACCTCGGAAACTTCCCTATTGTACAGGAATTCAATGCCCTCATCATCATCGGTACACGAAATAACAAAAGCGAACAAAGCGACAAATACGAGATATTTTAAAATTTGTTTAAACATCGATTCACAATTTAGAAAATTTGGAGTCACAAGAAGAATGTTTATCCCTTATTTTACGTAGGACGACCTTAAAAAATCAGTATTTTAAGCATCATCGCAGAGAGGTCCACCCCTTTAAGCAAAAAACATCTTTATTCAGCATTGTTCCGTAAAAAAATTGTTGCTATCACACAATAGATGCTATCTTTTACGCCGCCAAAACAACGAGGTTCTTTGGCACGCGCGACGCAACTTCCGTCTGAAGACGCCACACGCGCCCCCATTATGAAAAAAATCATTGTCGTGAACAATCCAAAGAATTGGAAGTTCCACATCCCCGAAGCCGAAATCGTCTCGGCGAAGGACTACCTAACAAATCCCGACTTCACCGTTCAAAAAAACGTCCGCGTATTCAACCTGTGCCGTGACTACAGTTACCAAAGCAAGGGCTACTATGTGAGTCTCCTTGCCGAAGCCCGCGGTCACAAGGTCATTCCGAACGTCAAGAACATCCGCGATTTCAAGGCTCCTGCCGTCGTGAAAATCATCAGCGACGACATCGACGAACTCATCCAGAAGAGTTTTCACAAGCTGACGGGCACCGAATACATTCTGCCCATCTATTTCGGACAAAGCGTAAGTCCTCAGTACCTTGAACTGTCGCAGGAGCTTTACCGCATTTTCCAGGCACCGCTACTTCGTGCAAAATTCGTATTCAAGCAGAAGTGGTTCATCCAGGGAATCCGCCCCATCAGCGTCGATGAAATTCCGGAAGCGCAGAAGGAACTTGTCGATAAATTCGCTATCGAATACTTCGAAAAGACTCGCTACGTTTCCCCGAAGAACGAGGATTATGTTTACGACTTGGGCATTCTTATCAACCCCGAAGAGAAGGAGCCTCCAAGCAACAAGGAAGCCATCCAGCTGTTCATCGAGGCTGCACAAAGTTGCGGATTCCGCGTAGAACTCATCACCAAGAAGGACTACCACCGCGTAGGCGAATTCGACGCTATCTTCATTCGCGAAACGACAAACGTGAACCATCACACCTACGCATTCGCACGCCGTGCCCAGAGCGAAGGCATCGCCGTCATCGACGACCCCGACAGCATTCTGCGTTGTTCAAACAAAGTTTATCTGCAAGAGCTCATGACCGTCGGAAAGATTCCCGCGCCAAAGACGATTATCGCCCATAGCGAGAACCGCCACACGCTCGCCAAGGAGCTCGGATTCCCGATGGTCATCAAGACGCCCGATTCAAGTTTCAGTCTCGGTGTCAAGAAGGTGAGTAACAAGGAAGAACTCGAAAAGACGCTCGACGCCATGTTCGAAAACAGCGACTTGCTCATCGCACAGGAATACACGCCCACGGAATTCGACTGGAGAATCGGTATTCTGGACGGGCGGCCGATTTACGCCTGCAAATACTACATGGCCAAGGACCACTGGCAAATCTACAACTGGGAAAGTGCCGACAAGGAAGAAATCTGCGGAAGGTTCGATTGCCTCCCCGTCGAAAACGTTCCGCACGATGTCGTAAAGACGGCTCTTCGCGTGGCAGGCCTCATAGGCAACGGTCTCTACGGCGTTGACCTCAAGGAAATCGATGGGCATCCCGAAGTCATCGAGGTGAACGACAATCCGAGCATAGACCACGGCATCGAAGATCTGGTCGGCAAAAAGAAGCTCTACCAGGTCATCATGAAAAGTCTGCGCCATCGGATCGAGGATCGTCAGATTGCAGCGCAGCATAAAATCATCCAGCACGAAAAGGACATGTGGATGCTGTAGGCACAGGCTTTTCCATCCAAGACTTAAAGCAAAAGGAACATCGCGAAGATGTTCCTTTGTTGCAATAAAGTTCTATTGTCAAAGTCAAAAAGTTTTCAGTTTTACTTACAGTACGCACAGCGCAAGCCAAACCGTCAAGCCGATAAAAATGATTACGACGGGAAGCAGCAAGCATGCACAATACAGTGCGACTTTTAAATTGTAAAAGAAGAGGCTCCAGCGACCGCGTTTCGTTTTCGCGAGTTCCATGCGACATTCCGGGCAGATGTTGCCAATTTTATTGCGCACACGAATGGCGAGATTGCTTTCCATGGGCCCCATGCCCACCTTTTCAGTAAAGTCTTTATTGCATTTAGAGCAGTGTGATTGCATAGATGGAGACGTTATGAGTTATGAGATGGATGTCGCCTTGGATCCTATAGCGTCCTCCAGGATGGCAGCCCCGGAAGGAGATAGAAACTAGAGCGGCTGATGATAAAATATAATTTCCATGATTCTTATTTGCATTTGGACGGTATCGAAATCAGCATCACCGAAGCTAAAATCAACACGATTCCTACTGCCAGACGCAACGTCATCGATTCTCCAAATACGAATATGCCAATGCAAACGGCAGTCAAAGGTTCAAAAGCGCCAGTAATCGCTGTCGGCGTTGAACCGACAAGTTTAATCGCCTTCGCCGTAAACACAAGCGAAAGATACGCAGGCACAAGCCCAAGCATGAGTCCCCAGCCCCATTGACAAGCTGTAGCCGGTACAGGCGGCACACCGGAGCCGAAAAAAGAAGCGTACAGAAACATCGAGATAAAGCAGAACGCAACCGCATAAAACGTGATTTTCACAGAACTCATCTTGAGATTCGCCTTGTTCATTACCACAAGCGAAATCGCATAAGTCAACGATGAAACGAAAACAAGCAGAAGGCCCGTTGCGCTGAGAGCAGTCCCCCCTTCCCCTCCACGGTACAAAAGTACAAGTCCAAGCAAAGAGATGCCAATAGCAAACGCAGTCTTCCTCGACAATTTTTCCTTGAAGCAGAGTCCCATAATTACAGCCACTTCAAGCGGATAAAGAAACAGAAGCGTAGACGCAAGCCCGGCATCCATAAACTTAAACGAGACATAATACGTAAGCGAAGACGCTGAGAACAAGACGCCAATAACAGCAAGCGCAAGAAATTCGCGCCGATTCACCTTGAAAGAAACGCGGCAAGCCAAAAGCGTTACCGCCAAGAGTACCGCCGCAAAAGCAAAGCGATAGCAGAGAACAGTCTCTGGAGAAAGCCCGTCTGCATATAAATTCAGCGCTCCCAGCGGATTCGAACCGTAGCAAATGCCCGCAAGGCAACCGAAGAGGACTCCTTTAATAGACGAAATACGATTGATAAAAAGTGAAAGAGTTTTCGTAAACGAGACGCTTTTTGCGGTTAGAATAAAATAAATGGACGCATGAACAAAGACGCAATTAAGCCATTTTCAGAAAAGACATCAATGTCTCGACATGCGGAACATTAAGCTAAAAAAGTTCTGAGATCCATTCATGCCTCCACTTTCAGGAGTCACATTGGCAAAAGAAAATCCAACACCCATTTTCCAGCGTTTTGTCGTATTGAATTCCTTTCCAACCTCAATTTGCCAACGCAAAAAAGCGTTTCCTGTATCGAAGAGGTTGTCGTAGCGACTATATCCATCATCCTCCCCGTATGTAAGACCGCCAATTTCAATTGCAAAATTAAATCCAGCGTATAGCCCATACAGGGATTCCTCCGTATCACGGAACGGATACAACGTTGCGCCTGTCCCAATAACCAAATGATTGCAATCAACATCTTTAAAAGAATATTTCTGCCAACCATAGTCGTCGTCATCACGGATTTTCAGATCGTAGGTTCCAGAAGCGGTAACAACACCAAACAACGCATAGATTGCTGTAAAATTTTTAATCAGCATACCCATTTTAAAGTCAATATTTGCACCAACGCCATCATAAGCCCCTTTGTAGCGACTCGTGCGCCATCCATAATCGTCTTCTTCGATATCCGATATGGATGTATAGGCAATACCCACGTCAAAGGACATGTAAAAACTGCTTCTATACACTTTATTTTTAGAGACGTTATTGGCAAACAAGGTATTAGAGCTTGACGGATTACTGTAACCAGACGCAAAACCGGAACCTGTAGCAGAAGAATCTACGCCATATTCCTCATACGAGTCAAAAAGAGGTGCAGCGAAGGCACAGAAGGAAAGTGAAAGTAAAAAGAGAATTATTTTTTTCATAATGATAAAATAGAAAATATAAAATAGAAAATTTTTGACAAATGTTTTGTAAAATACTAACGTCTCACAACACGGAACATCAAACTATAAATATTCTGATATCTCTTTTCATCGCTTGTCACCATGGCAAAAGAGAGTCCTACGCCCAATTTCCAACGTTTTGACGTATTGAAATCCTTCCCTATTTCAAGTTGCCAGCGAACGAAACCTGCATTTTTGTTAAAGAAGGAATCATAGTCATCAGAATCATCTTCATAATCGAAAAAACCAATTTCAAGAGCAACGTCGGCCCCCAAATAAAAGCCATTCATGGAATCCTCTGCATCGCGAAAAGGGTAAATCGTTGAGCCGATTCCAAAAGTCAAATGCTGATTGTTAATGTCTTCAATAGATCTCTTACTCCAGTCCGATTCCTTCCTTTCCTTTAATTTATATGTTCCAGAAGCGTTAAAAAGGCCGAAGAGCACATGAGCCGTGGCTAGTTCCTTGAAAAGGATTCCCATTTTATAATTTGCATTCCATCCAAAACCTTTAAAGGATCCTCGCAGTTCGTCATGACGATAATCAACTTCCTTTAAACCAGATAAAGACGTATAAACAAAACCCAATTCAAGAGCCATATAGAAACTGTTTCGATAGACATGCTTTTTTGGGGACGCAAAATCCGAAACATATTCGGAACTCGGTGCCACTTCGTAATTAGACGAATATTCAAAAACTGCGCTGCTATCGTTTTCACTTCCCTGGTTGGTTTCAAAAAGTGGTACCGCAAAAGCACAGAGTGAAAGTAGAAGGACAAGAAAAATGATCTTTTTCATATAAATAAAATAAAAAAATCTAAGGAGAATGAGTGGTTCACCTGCAAAATTCCGTGTTTTAATGCAAAAGTAAACGGCTTGCAGGGCGGGACCCCAGCTCGGAGTGGGGTAAACCCCAAATCCAAGCCTCTCCAGTATCCAAACAAGTTTGGCTGTTGGCTTCGGCTTACGAATTTGTGCAAGATGCCAAACAAGCGAGAGTCGCGGAAATGCTTGCATTTCCATGACCGAGCGCAAGGCATCCTACGCCAAAGGCGTAGCACGCCGCACGGGCTCTTCTCTCCTTCGAAGACAATTCACACTAAGAGCTTCCACAAAGAGGATAACTCAACTAAACTCCTAAAGGAGTAAGTTTCGTATAAAAGCTCTTGTGTTCATTAGCCTCTCCCCTCCCCATCGTTGCGCGAGCGCCAACTTAACGGCTCAACCATAACCATGCAAGCATGGTTGCGTCATTCGCCTCGTCAAGTTGTGACCGACGCTTTATTCTCACAACAACAGCCATTCTTCGTTTTAATTAAATAATCATCTTGCTTATGGCTATTTTATTGCAGTTTTTCCATTCTTCTTTGTTTTTGCAACTTATCTTGCCACGGACTTTATCCAGTGAGCCAAAAAAAGATGGCTGCATTTAAATATTTTTTCTCATCGCGGCTCTTTTCTCCCCAAAGGAAAACCGAGGATCTTTTCCACAAAATCTCTAGGCGACATGACAATCGGGCTTGAAGGAATCACAACGACAGAATTTTATCTATCTTTCCTTCTATGAAAAAAGTCAAGATTACAGTCATTCGCAAGGCATGCTACAAGGACCTCATGGAAAAGTACGAGAACCCCATCGAGCACGCTTGCGACTTGAAAGAAGGCTCCATTTTTGTCGCGAACGGCTGGCAAAAGCCAGAAGGTTTCTGCGACAGCGCCTGGGAGGCACTCTCCCCCTTCGTCATGACGCTTGCCCACGGCGGCGGCAACTTCTTTGACGGCTGGATGAAAAACGAGAAGTCCGCGATGGTTTCGTGCAACGACGGATTTCGCCCCGTAAGTTTCCTTGTCGAAGCCATGGACGAAAACGCAGATTGATAGACTTTATAGCATCTCCTTTTGAACTCGGAAAAAAAACATTCCCTGAATTGCGCGCCTCTTTAACCACCGATAACGACAACTGAATGTTTAGGTAAACGAAACTTGACTGTAAAAAAAATTGTTTACTTTAATTCTATGGTCTTTAGCACTTGATGAATGTTATCGCAAATGGAGCAGTTTTGGAGTTGGAGTGCAATGTGGTTCTCGTTTTGAATCATTGGAGCTGTCAAACCGAAAGCAGTTTCCGAAGGACAGACATGCCAAATTCCAAAAAGTGAAACGAAATTACACGAGAGAACCGGTGTAACGCGGACACCTTGGGAATAGGAAAGAATCTGATGGTTTCCATCGAAACTACAGAAGTTCGAAGCCATGATTTATAAAAGTTGAAGATGCAAAACGTCAATCGAAAATTTGTACAAATTCATTTTAAGAAAACCTCTATCTCCCCTTCTTAAAATTTTCAGCCTGTTCGAAGATTTCGCCATAGACTTCGTCGCGTTCAACGGGCGGGTAGCCGAATTCATCCAGAAGGATGATGAGGTCTACTTTCAATGCGGACTTGATGTCTTCTCGCTTGTCCCAATCCGGGTAAGTAGATTGTTCATCTACAAGTTCCTTGACCTTCTTGGACAAGGAAATTAATTTATTTTCGGGATAGGTGAAATGATATTTTTCGCAAAGAGATTTCAAGATATCATAGAAGGCATTTTCTTCGAAGCTCAGGCCTTTGTCTTCGCCATCTTTGAAGGCTGCGCGGACTTCCATAATCATGTTGGTCAACGTTTCGGCCATTTCCTCATAGACTTCGCTTTTCAGAATGTCTTGCTCAGTACGGTCATTGTACTGCTCCACAAGGGCCTGCATTTTCTTGGTGAAGTCAATTCCCTTGACTTTATTCACCTTGCGGATTTGGGCGATAGCCTTTTGCAGCAATTTCTGCAGAAGTTTGATCTTTGTATTGGGCAACTTGATGCGATTGATGTGTTCCAGATATTCCTTGTCAAAAAGGTTCTGTACAACATTATCGGCTTCGCCGTCATTCAGGCTGAATACATCTTCGACGCCTTCACTTTGCAATGCTTCGGCAATCATTTCTCGGACGCGAGCGTTCATCTGCGCCGTATCGGGCGCGTCACCCTTGGTTAGCTTATGGATGATGGAACGAATGGCAAAATAGAAATGGGCGCGGTCACGTTCTTTCTGCTTAAGGGTTTCGTTCCCCACGCAAATGTCGTAAGCGGTTTTCAAACGCAGTGAAAGTCCCATAAAGCGGGCTTCGATTTCCTTGGTACGTTGGGCGTAATCCTGAGCACGTTTCAAACAGTCAAGTTTACGAAGTTCCGCCCCCTTCCCTGTCGCCGTGAAGTATTCACTGGCATCAAAGCCATACATCAACTTATCCAGCAAATCCAAATGGTTGCGGAATTCAGTTATCGCGGCAGTAATATCTTCTACGTTCTGCTCGGAGCCCGCGCCGTACTGTTTCAATGCAAGGTTCATCTTGCGCTTGATACCGATGTAATCAACAACAAGGCCCTTGTCCTTACCGGCAAAGGTGCGGTTCACGCGAGAAATAGTCTGGATCAAAGAATGTTGCTGAATGGGCTTGTCAATGTAAATGGTGTCAAGGCAGGGAACATCAAAACCGGTAAGCCACATGTCCACCACAATGGCGATTTTGAAGTTGGACTTTTCCTGCTTGAAGAGTCGATCCAATTCCTTACGGTCATCCTTGTCACCAAGCAAATTCCACAGGTCCTCTTCGTCGTCCTTGCTGCGGGTCATAACCATCTTGATGCGTTCAACAGGCTTGAGCTCTCGCTTTTCCTTGTCGCTCAGTTCCTCTCCTGCAATCAGCAAAGAGTCATCGCAAACTTTAGCTACACCCCATTCCGGGCGAAGTTCCAAGATGTTCTTGTAAAGCTGATAAGCAATCTTGCGATTGTAGCAAACGAACATGGCCTTGCCACGGACCGAAGACTTTTCCTCGATGCGAGCCTCGTAATGGGCCACGAAATCAGCGGCAACAGCTTTCAAACGGTCAGGGTCACCCAGGATTACGCCCATCTGCGCCATTTCGCGCTTGCTTTGGTTCACCTGGTATTCGTTGGCACCTTGTTCCGCAGCTTCGTCGTAATACTTTTCAATATCTTCAAGAACGGAATTGTTCAGCACCACCTTGGCTGCACGGCCTTCATAAACAATCGGCACGGTAATGCCGTCCTTCACGGATTCCGTCATGGTATAGATATCCACTTCCTTGCCGAAAACATCCAAAGTCGCATCGATAGGAGTTCCCGTAAAGCCCACATAAGTCGCGTTGGGCAGGGAATCGTGCAGATACCTGGCAAAACCGAAAGAAGTCTTTACACCCTTTTCCGTAACCGTAATCTTCTGGTCCAAATTGGTCTGGGTGCGGTGAGCTTCATCAGAAATGCAGACAACATTGTCGCGGTCCGTCAAAAGCTCAATATCTTCGCTGAACTTCTGGATTGTGGTAAGGAATACACCGCCACTCTTGCGACCAAGCAGTTTTTCGCGAAGGTCCGCGCGACTCGTCACGCTTTCAACACGTTCATCACCAATGAACTTCTTGGAACCCGTAAACAACCCCGAAAGCTGATCGTCCAAATCCGTACGGTCCGTAATCAGGACGATTGTCGGAGTCTTGAATTCCAGGGACTTCATGAGCAAGCGAGTCAAGAAGAGCATGGTGTAGCTCTTGCCGCAGCCCGTCGCACCAAAGTAAGTGCCGCCCTTGCCATCGCCAAACGGCTTGCGAGCCTTGCAGATGTTTTCGTAAAGGGACCTTGCAGCGTAATACTGGGGATAACGGCAAAGGCCCTTCAGTTCTTTTTTGCTGCTATCCGGGAAATACTGAAAATTCCGAGGCATCGTAACTATGTGTGGAGGGGTTGGGAGGAGTCTAAGCAGCATTTTCAAGTCTCTCCCACGGAAGGCTGACAGCGAAGCACCCGCACTTCAGCCTTATCATATCAAGCATGTTCTGTA
>JAZLIJ010000281.1:0-3651 GCA_045617325.1 Fibrobacter sp. | reverse complement strand
CAATCCTCTTCGGTGGTCGTCGTCCGTCCACCATTCCTCTGGACCACCAGTCCCTCAGCTGGAACCACGGCGTGTTCCTCGGCTCCATCGTCGGTTCCGAAATCACCGCTGCTTCCACGATTGATGCTTCCCAGGTCGGTAAGATCCGTCGCGACCCGTTCGCCATCCTCCCGTTCTGCGGCTACAACATGGGTGACTACTTCAAGCACTGGATCGAAGTTGGTAAGGCTACCGACGCTGAAAAGCTCCCGAAGATCTTCTACGTCAACTGGTTCCGTAAGGACGCCAACAACGCTGAACTCCCGGGTGGCTTCATGTGGCCGGGTTACGGCGACAACAGCCGCGTCCTCGCTTGGATCTTCGACCGCTGCAATGGCGACGACTCCAACGTTGTTGAAACTGCTATCGGTTACATGCCGAAGACCCTCAACACTGATGGTTTGGAAGAATGCTACAAGAAGACTCTTCCGGAAATCCTCAAGGTTGATGTGGAAGGCTGGAAGAAGGAACTCGCTGACGTTAAGGAAAACCACTATCCGAAGTTCGGTGCACACCTTCCGAAGGAACTCTCTGAAATCATAGACATGATTCAGGATCGTCTGAACAAGGCCTAATAAGGCGAGAGAAGTGAAAACAAACTTGTTTGTTTTCATTTCCGAGCCGCAAGGCCTGCGCTGCGAAGCCGCGCCACGCCTAATTAGGCGAGTGTCGCGGACAAGCTTGCTTGTCCATGACCAAGGTGAAACAAAAACGCCGTCGCTTTAAACGCGACGGTGTTTTTGTTTATATTCGGAAAATGAAATTCATCGTAAAAACGTTGATAGTTCTGTTGCCGCTGTTTTTGATATGCTGCGCTTTAAATTACAGCTATTGTATTCTTGCGAGCAATAATGCTGGTGGATTCTTTAAAGAGAGAATCAGTCATTTATCAAAGCGTGCGTAATGAAAATATTCCCTTTTATTCTCAAAATGGAAAAACTAGGCAGATAGAGAATCTTCGCCCTTATTGGACTTTGTATAGGGACGAAGACAATTCCGCTTACATTGTTTGGTATCGAATGGTATTCCTTATTGATGTCTTGATAGTCTAGACCTTTACAGGAATAGTGACAACTTTGAGTACTAAAAAGAATGAGCCCGGCACAATACCGGACTCATAACTCAGTTTAACCGAACCTTAAACAGTCCAACCTTTTTGGGGGGCGGAACCTTTTGTTGATTTGTAAATTACGCCTTTGGCAGGGACTTGTCTGAGATGGTTTGGTTGTAGCCTAACTCGCCGCAGTTCTCGCTAGTGCTGCATTCGAGCAGGTTTGCACGGCGCTTGAGTTCAACTTGCTTGAGTTCTGGCTTCCTGTATTCTTTTTTCATGTGTTGTTTTTCTTTGTCTTGAAAATTTACTTCACGGTGACGCGTTTGCCATTGTTGTAGTAGGCGCCCTTCTGCGTCGGCTTCTTGTTGCCGAGGTAGCGTCCGTTCAAATCGAACCAACGATCGGTCTCGAACTTGAATTCGCCTGTGCGCGTGTCGAGCGTTCCGACGACTCTCGTGGTTTGTTCGCTAGTCTTTTCATCAACGTTTAAGATTACGACATCGATGGTTTCTGGGAGACTTGCTGTGATGGAAGATGAAGCGCGTGCGAAATTCGGAGCGGAGCGAACCAGGGCCGGTGCTGAATATTCCAGGTAGGCGCGCATCGGGAAAATGTAAGCGCCTGCGCCAATCTTCTTGAATTTGCCGACATCCTCTTTATTGTTGCCACCTGCACCGACAAATCCGTACGTCTTGCCGAGGCCAGCGTCGCCCGTTTCCCAGGTCTTGTACTCGTAGGTGCCGACAATCGTCCAGCCGGTGCCGGAGAGTTCCACCTTGTAGCCGTTTTCCGAAGTGCCGCCGGTCGTCGTATTGAACGTGCCGCCCTTGCCGAACACAAGCTCGGCAGCACCCGCAGCCTTCACCAGGTACGGCGTGTTCGCCTCTAGCTCCATCTGTTTAACAGGTGTCACACTGATGGTCGCTTTATCATAATTTGAGAATGCGTAAAAATTCACGCCTTCAATGGTATCTGCATCCGTTTCGAACTTCGGTGTAAACGGTAACATGATAGTGGAGAAACCGTTGCTCACGTCCATGGTCGGGAAACTGCGCTTGAACTTGACGGGACCAGAGACGACAACGTTGTTCGGGAAATTCACCGCAATATCGGACGCAGCGTCCACGTAGGCGGAATCGATTTTCCCGGCCAATTCGAAGAAGGTCGCATTGCCCAGTTTGTAATCAAGACGTTCGATAAATTCCGGCAGGGAATTTTCCTTTGTAAAGTCCTGTCCCCAGACGGAACCGTTCAGGCCGCCATCCTTGCAGACTTCGCCGTCCTTTTCGCACCAGTCGTGCAGCAGGAGCGCGACCGTACCGTTTGCGAATTCTTCGGCAGTCTTTCGCGTGGCGCCATTGCCCTCAAATTGGCTTTCGCCGATACAGAAGCTGTTGGTTACAGAAATCGTTCCACTTCCGTAAACAAGATCATCTGATGTTATTTTGCTTCCGATAAGCGAGCCGCTGTTATATGAATTGTTGATGGACGCGGTTGCGGACTCCAACAAACTGCCAACAAGGCCGCCGCCATAGTTTTTTCCGTTCACCGGGCCCACATTGTACGAATTGTTGATTACCACGGAGGACGACACTACACCGACAAGACCGCCGACATATTTGACTTGAGCACTCACCCTACCCGCATTGTACGAATTGCTGATGGTCAAGAATGTTCCATTCGTGGAAGATCCGCCCACATTACCGACAAGAGCTCCGACAGAGTTATTCGCATAAAAGTACGAATCTACGATTCCTACGCCATCAATGACAACTTTATCCTGAACATAGCCAAAAAGGCCAACGTTGGCGTAAGTCGCTTGCCAGCCACCCGCATAATACAAACCGCTAATGGTGTGACCCTGGCCATAGAACGTTCCCTTGAACGGAGCAGAAGATGTTCCAATCGGGGTCCACTGAGTGAAGTCATCTTTAAGGTCTGCATTCAATGAGCCATCCGAGGTCAGCACATGCTCGTTCACCGTAATGTCGGCAGTGAGTTTGCCGCAAATTTCGCCGTCACCGTCGTTCACACGTGCCGCAAAACTGTAAAGGTCGGTGGCGTCGGCAATTTCGTAGCAGTTGTCAACAAACTTAATCCACTTGGCGAAGTATTCCTTTACACCCGTGGCATCGCTCGGGATTCTCGTCACAGCGCTCCCGCTGAAATCGGACGTTGCGTACCAGCCCAGGAATTCATAGCCTTCGCGTGTAGGCGTGGGAAGTTCAAGCCCCAAGCCCTCAAAATATGCTGTAGGATACACACGAGTGTCGCCTTCGAACGTGTGAAGCGTCAGCGTACGCGGAGTGCCGCCAACAAACTCGCCGCCGAGGTCCGGCAGGGAATTTTCCTTTGTAAAGTCCTGTCCCCAGACGGAACCGTTCAGGCCGCCATCCTTGCAGACTTCGCCGTCCTTTTCGCACCAGTCGTGCAGCAGGAGCGCGACCGTTCCGTTTGCGAATTCTTCGGCGGTCTTTCGCGTGGCGCCATTGCCATCAAACCGGCTTTCGCCGATACAGAAGCTGTTGGTTACAGTTTGCATCATAGGCACGAAATAA
>JAZLIJ010000280.1:0-27175 GCA_045617325.1 Fibrobacter sp. | reverse complement strand
CCCGCGCCTTCCATTTTTCAAATTCCTACGAAATTAGAAGAAGATGAAAGCGCCGAAAGAGGCAAACACATCGTTTCCGTTGAAAAAGGCGCTTGTACTTGTGTAGAACTTATCCCCAAGAGCGGCTTCAAGGGCGAAGTTTTCAGAATACTGATAGCGAATACCCGTCGTAGTCACCACCTTGTTCATGTCAAGAACCTTCTCGGTATAATCGCCGCTAGCGTCCTTGCCACTGTCAAATTTCAACACAGTCCAATCCAAGGCTGCTTCACCATACCAAATAAACTTGTCAGCCAGCATCACTTCACCGACGATATTGGGAGAAAGAACGAGGCTTATGCTCAACAAGTCAACCGGATCGTAGAAGGACAATACAGGAATTTCAGCATTGCCACCCACAATCACGCGGGCGCGTTCATTCTGAAGCACGGTAAGAGCCGTCTTGAGCATCGGAGCAAACTGGAAGAAGGACGGAGCGTTTTGAGCATCGACAAGACCGGAGAAATCGCCAGCAGTCTTTTCTTCGTTAAGATGATTGATAATGCGGGCACCAAGATTCCATGTGAAATTTTCAGCCTTGGGCGCATTTGTCAAAGTGGCAATAATCTTCAAGTCGCGAGCCTTCTGCTTTTTCTCGGGACCATTCTTCGGGTCCGTATTAACTTCCGTATTATAAGTGAGCCAATCCACATTAAAAGTAAGAGCAAGGCCGGCAACACCAAAAGTCACGATAGCACCGATATCGTCACCCGCCTTTGTGCTACTTGAATCGCCCACGTCCTCATTGCTATGGAAGAACTTGCCAAGGCCAAGTTTGAACGATGCACCGAAGTCCCTGTAACCATAACCGACAGTCCAACGACCGACATCCTGAGACACATCAAGCATCGTAAACCACGAACCCAGGGAAACGACACCCATCTTGTTCGCCGGTTCCATGTAGAAGAACTTCTTGTTATAGAAAAGATTTGGGTACATCAAAAGAAGATTGATGTTATTTGAAAGCCCCACGTTCGGAACAGCACTATAGGCGGTTCCATGAAGCACCTTGAAATTAGCAGGAGCTGAACCCGCCGGAATCGAAGGAGCCTGGACAACTGGAGCAGAAGATTCGCCCTGAGGCGCAGACTGCTCTTGCGCAGGTTCAGAAACCTGTTGTGATTCGGAAGAGGTTTCACTGGACGAAACATCCCGATTGTCCTCATAATAATCTTGAGCAAACGCTGTTGTAAAAGACAAAAGACCTATACCCACCAAAGTTTTGATATTCATTATAAACTCCTTCGTTTATACGTTTGAATAAAAAAAATATAACATTAAATGTCAAAAATGTGTCAACCGAGAAAAAAAACGCTTCATTTTTCATATTAATATTTTTGTATATTTCTTGACTATGAAAAGAAACGTCCTCAAACGAAGCTGCATTTTCGCAAGCTTTATCATTCTAGCAGCCATTTTTTACGGATGTGCACTCACACGAACAATCAATGCGGCGATGATTCTCGTCCATACGACAATGGGCGTCAAGGAGCTCTCGCTAGATTCAGTGAAATTCAACCAAGACATTGTAGATTTGGTAAATAAATCCAAGAAAGGACTTTTTCCAAGCAAGCAGGTCGTCTCTCTCGCCAAGAATTTTATAGACAACAAAATTGAAACGGAACTCGGCAAGGCGTACCTAGGTCTCTCCCTAAACGTCAAGAACGATACCCAGGACACGCTATACCTCCCCAGGCTGAAAACGTCCATCCACCTCGACAATATCATAACGCTATCAATAGACCTAGACAAGACCTACGCTCTTTACCCAGGAGAAAACGAGGTGCAGCTGACGACGGAATTTCCTCTTGACATGAGGCTTTTCCAAATTTCAAATGTAGAACAATACACCATCGACGGAACCTTGTACGTGGCACTTGAACGATTCGGACGCACAGTCCCCATCAATGTCAACGTCACACGCCAAATTACATTCGAACAGAAAAAGGCTATCGTCGATAAGGCAAAAGACAAAATTCTGAAGCTCCTTGCTAGCGGAGCAGGCTCACTTTTTTCAAGAGAATAATCGAAGGAATCACATGACTCAACGCAACTTTGTTCCGGCAGACTTGAATCCGGATGACGAAAAAGCAATCGGCCAATTGTACGGCGCCCTTCTGCAGCGGGAAATACCGGTAAATGCGGACGCACTCCGCCAGTGGATTATGGACTGGAGCGAACTCTGCTCCGTACTCGCCGACGTAAGCAGCAGGCGCTATGTGGCCATGACCTGCGACACAAGGGACGAGAAAGCAGCCAAGGCCTACTCGGATTTCGTCGAGAACATCCAGCCCCTGATGAACGAATACGATGACAAACTCAACAGGAAGCTGATGGCGCACCCATCCAAGGATTCTCTGAAAAACGAATTCGGCGAATGGTTCAAGGGCGTGCAGGTTTCACTCGACCTCTTCTCCCCCGACAACATTCCGCTCGAAACAGAGGAAATCAAGGAAATCCAGGCCTACCAGAAAATCACCGGCGGAATGAGCGTCGAATTCGACGGCAGCGTAAAGACGATGCAGCAACTCGGCGCCTACATGGAAAAGACCGACCGAAGCCTCCGCGAACGCGCCTGGCGCACCATGTGGGAACGCCGCCTCAAGGACAAGGACGCCCTTGACAACGCCTACGACAAGCTTTTCGCTATCCGCAAGCAAATGGCGAAGAACGCCAAATGCAAGGACTTCATCGAATACATCTTCTTGCAGAAGCACCGTTTTGACTATACACCCGCCGACTGCATGGCCTTCCACGACAGCATCGAGAAGTTCGTGCTTCCGCTACAAAAGGAGATGTACAAGCGCCGCGCGAAGAAGATGGGACTCGACAGGCTTCGCCCATGGGACTTGGACGTGGACCCGCTGAATCGTGCGCCACTGACTCCGTACCAGAGCGGCGACGAACTCATCGAGAAATGCGATTGCATCTTCGAGAGCATCCATTCGCAGGCGGGCAAGTGGGCCCGCGAGATGCAGGCGAACAAGCTCATCGACCCGGACAGCAGGCTCGGCAAGGCTCCGGGCGGCTACCAGATCGGTTTCGACGAAAGCCGCATTCCCTTCATCTTCATGAACTCGGCGAACACCGACCGCGACATCTACACACTGCTGCATGAATCGGGACATTCTTTCCACCAGTACGCGCTCGCGAAGCAACCCATCATCGCCTATCGCGACGTTCCGGCAGAATTCGCTGAAGTCGCAAGCATGAGCATGGAGCTGATAGGCACCTCGAACCTGAAGCCGTTCTATGGCGACAACGCCGAAGCCATCACCCGCAGCGTCGAGGGCGAACTCGCCGACGTCATCTGGCTGTTCCCCTGGGTCGCAAGCATCGACAGCTTCCAGCACAGACTCTACAACGCCCCGGACCATACCGCCAAGGACCGCAGCCGCATCTGGAACGAAATCATGGACCGCTACGACACCGGCGTGGACTACAGCGGCCTCGAGGACGTGCGCACGAACCTGTGGCAGAAGCAGCTTCATTTGTTCGAATGTCCGTTCTACTATATCGAATACGGCATCGCGCAAATTGGCGCATTGCAGGTGTGGGCGAACTTCAAGAAGGATCCGCAAAAGGCAATCGACGACCTGTTCAAGGCGGAAAGCCTCGGCAGCAGCCGTCCGATTCCGGAACTTTTCGCCACAGCGAACATCAAGTTCGACTTTACGCCAAAGACACTCGAGCCCCTGATGCAAGTCGTATGGGACGAAATGTCCAAGCTGTAATTTTGAAAGTCGAAAATAGACAAAAGCAAAGAGCCCTCCAAGGGGCTCTTTTTTCAAATCATCGCAACACAATATCAAGCCTCAGCTTTTCTGTTCAACAAGCACCGCAAAATCACCTTCACTCAATTAAAAGCTGAAAAAAAGCCTCGATAAACAAGTAAAAGCTTGTACAAAAAATGAATTTTGGGATAGAATCAGCATTAAAAACTTTCAACATCTTAAAAAAGCACCAATCAAGGACTGTTTTAAGCAGCACAAACTGTACTTTTGAACAGTTTTCTTCGTTTAAAGAAAATGAAAAAATCATTTTTTTTCAAAAATTTCAAAAAAAAACGCCTAAAGGACTTGACAAAGGCAAAAAATAAAGTTATAATTGGCGCACATCCTTGGAGGGATGGCCGAGTGGTTGAAGGCGCACGCTTGGAAAGCGTGTTTACCTTACGGTAACGAGGGTTCGAATCCCTCTCCCTCTTCTAAAAAATCTTTTTTGAGGTAATCGAATGGCTGAATCACAAAGAGTTTATCTTGACGATATCTACGCAAGTGAAGAATGTCAAGGCTCTGTGTTTCGCGCTGTTGTGATGATGGCTCACGAAGCTCGTTTCATTAACAATCAGGCAAAACAGGGATATATTCAGCTGACTCAGAAGCCGACAACAGTTGCTATGAATCGTTTTAAGGATCATAAGTTGACGATGTCGGATCGTGGCTCAAACGATGTTACAAACGTTGTAGAAGAAAGCTTTGTTGAAAATGTGGCCCCTTCTGCTGAAGCGGTTGCAGACGCAAACGAAGCCGCTACCGACGCCTTCTAAAAAGAAATTGAATTAAAAAAAAGACCGGCTTTTAAGTCGGTCTTTTTTTTATTGTATAAACCGTTCCCCGCATATCTGAGTAATTTAAATGAAAGAAGCAATTGATCAGAATGACTGGTAAAATTCGCTTTTTTGCAAGAACAGCGATATCTTGCGCTGTTTCACTAGAACGGCAAAAGACTCTTGGGAATAAACAGCTTGGGCAGACGGCGCAAGAAGCATGGCGAAAGCGAGGCGACCTTCGGCAAGAGACGGATTGCGTTCCATTTGCTCTGCGCAACGACCGCCGAGAACCAGTTCGCCTTCCAGCAGCGGACAGCTTCCCTGTATAGCGGCTGCGAACTGTAATTTTCGGCCAAGATCCGCAGAATTTCGCCAAAAATGCGACTGTTGTTCGTATGCAGATTGTAGCCATGCTCGCGATAATAGCAGCAGACGAAATCTTTTGAAACAGGCTGCGGCCCGTAATTGAAAAGAATCTTCAGGTACAGCGGGTAATCCTCGAAAAAATACCGCGAGTCGTAGCCGCCAATCGCCAGGATTTTTTCGCGATTGAACATCTCGGCGCAGCCGTGCAGCGCCTTTTTACCGAGGAACGACTCCACGAACGAGACCTCTGGCGCACTGCGGAGGTAGCGTACATCCGCCTTGCCGAGGCTTCCGTCAAGATACATCGGTTTGACTTGCCCGAAACATACAGCGGCCTCCGGATGCGCATCCAGGAAATCGCTCTGGCTCTTGAGGCGACTTGGCGGCATCACGTCATCCGAAGAAAACGAGCACACGTAGCGGCCCTGCGCCATGGCGAGCGCCTCGTTGAGAGTCGCCACAACCCCCTTGTTCGGACGATGAAGGTAGCGAAAGCCTAGCTCCTGTGAAAGTTTTTCAAGAATGCGTGGCGAAGCATCAGAGCTTCCGTCGTCAATGACGATCAATTCAAAGGAGACTCCCTCCTGCCCCATCACGGAGCGGATAGCCGCCTCCACATACTTTTCGTGATTGAAGCTAGGCAGAATGACCGAAACTTTAGGCATCAATTCTTCGACCACTTGAGCCTACCCACAATGAGAAGTGACGCGACAAGCGTCAGGAAATTTTCGGCAGCATAAGCCATCATCGGACCATGAAAATCAAAAATTCCGATGAAAACATAAGTCGCCACCGCAAGGAAAAGTTGCGAACAAACTTCCAGCGTCAAAAAGACTTTCGTCTCGCGTCGCGCAATCAGCACAAGGCCGAGCGCCCAGCCGCCTACGCGGAAAAAATCACCCAGAAGCTGATAAAACATGTAATCGGCAGCACCCGCATACGAAGCGGAAAGCATCACGGCGACGAGGATTGAACGGCAGAAATAGAGCACCACCACCGCAGCGAAGGCGATAAGCAAGCTCTTGAAAAGCACCGGCCGGAACATTCCCCAGAACTCGGACTTCGACATCTTCACAGAAATTTTCGGCAAGAGGATCACGCCAAGAATTGCCGAGAAGAATGCGGTCATGAAGTCGGAAATCTTCCAGATGCCCTGCCAAATGCCAGCAGCGTTCCATCCAAGTTCAGAACCTATCGTCGAACGGATGAACGTGAGCACCACCGGAGTGAGAATCATCGGCACGATGCCCATGAGCGCATAGGAAATCCACGGCTTGCGAATATCGAGAATCGTCTTCCGGACTTCGCTCAAGCTAAAGCCCGCACGCGCAGAAATCTGCCCCGCAAAGACGCCCGCCACCACAGACTGCGTCGCCACAATCGAAAGCACGCTCAAGCGCCCCGTATAAAGGAAAATCGCGACCCAAAACATCTGCCAAAGAGAAGCGACAATGTTGATGAGCGCCCAACGGCGCATGCGTCCAAGCCCGTTCATTACAGACGACGTAATTGTAATAATATTCATCGCAAAGACGCCCGGCAAGGCAAAAAGGATAGCCGCCTGCACAAGGCGCGGATGTATTCCGGGAAAGAATTTTTCAAGAGGAAGCGCAAAGCAGAGAACGAGCGCCACCGCAAACGTGAACATGCTGGCAAAAGTCGTAAGCCGAAAACCGCCACGCCACACGCCGCGCAACTTTTCAATATTACCCTTGTTCTGCGCCGTAAGAGCGACCCAGCCATTCTGCATGGCAAGCGAGGAGGTCGCCTGCCCAATCGTCATGAAGTTCAGGAACTGTCCGACGCAAGCGAAAACGGAAGGCGGCAGAAATACAGCCAAAAGTTTATTCACAACAAAGACGCGAACGGCGTTCAAAAGCGTCACAGAACCGGAACCGAAAAAGGCCTTCCAGAATCTCGAGGATTCATTTTGAGATTCCGCCTTTTTCAAAAGATTTAATTTTTTAGAACTCATTGATAGCACCAATAACTTCGGAAACTTCGTCCTCGGTAAGCGATTGACTCATAGGAATGCTGAGAATCGTCTGCGAAAGAGCTTCCGCAACAGGATATTTTCCTTGAAACTCGCCCGCATAAGCCTCCTGAAGATGCGGAGGAATCGGATAGTGGATGAGCGTCCCGATTCCGCGCGCCTTTAAAAAGTCCAGCAGGGCGTCGCGCGCCGCCGCATTTTTCAAACGAACCGCAAACACATGCCACACGTGCTCCGACGCATTCTGCGGAACTTGCGGCAACGAGACTTTCTCATTCCTGATTTCGCGACAATAGCGGCAAGCGATTTCACAGCGACGTTCATTCCACGAATCGAGATGCGGAAGTTTCACGGAGAGCATCGCGGCCTGCAACTCGTCAAGTCTCGAGTTTACGCCCCTGTACTCGTTCACATACTTGCGCTCGGAGCCATAGTTGCCGAGGCTCCGTACGACACGGGCGATTTCAGCATCATCCGTGACGACGATACCGGCATCACCCAAGGCACCGAGGTTCTTTGTCGGGTAAAAGCTGAATGCCGAAGCAAGTCCAAAGGAGCCCGCCTTGCGTCCTTCGCCATCGCATGCACCATGCGCCTGCGCCGAATCCTCGAAGACAAGCAGATTTTTCGCCTTCGCAAAGGCACAAATTTTTTCCATCTCACAAAGGCGACCGTACAGATGCACCACGAGAATTCCGCGAGTCCTTTCACTACAGGCCGCTTCAAGATTTTCAGGATCGATGTCGAACGATTCTTCCGAAGGTTCCACAAGCACAGGCTTGAGGCCAGCCGCATTCACCGCGAGGACTGTCGCTATGTACGTATTCGACGGCACAAGGATTTCGTCACCTGCGTTCAAGCGTCCAAGCTCAATCGCAGCACGCAACATCAACGTCAAGGCATCGAGGCCGTTACCGACGCCAACAGCATACTTGACACCGCAGTATTCAGCAAACGCCTTTTCAAATTCATCGCATTTTTTTCCGCGGATGTACCAGCCGGATTCAATAGTATCAAGAGCGGCATCCTTCAGCGCGTCCATGCAAAGCGCATTCACCTGCTTCAAGTCGAGAATCGGAATCATGGCTAAGCCTCCTTTGGGCATCCGTCAAAAACGAAGGCGTACTTGAGATCGGCTTCACAACCTACACTCTCCTTAAAAGCACAGAGTCCACCATTCGGAATTCCATCTTCACTCGAAGGGCCGATATCCAAATAGGAAATTCCTTCTGCGCGATAATGTTCGTAAACCTTCTGCGCCAGCATGTTCATGGGCCTAGCATTTTCAAACCCAGGAGCGTCCCCCCAGTAAATCAACTGGAAAACGCTTGGAGATGCGCGATAAACGATAGCCGCCGCTGCAGGCACACCATCCAGATAAAGCGTCGAATATTCAATCGGTACAATCGTAGAAGTCTTCTGGAACGCTTCCAAGGACATTTTCAGTGGGTAGCCCTTGAACGCCCTATTCTTGCGGATAACCTCGTAACAAGCAGCAATTCCCTCGGAGGTAGATTCCATGCGATAGTCAAAATTCAGCTTGGAAGCAACTTTCAAGTTGCGGCGAGCCATGTTCCAAAGCAACTTTTCATAAGGTCTTGGATCGCGATAGTTAAAGGCGTAATTCAAGTCAACATGCTTCACAGCGAACCCGGCGCGAAACATGGATGAAATACACTTGGTCAAAAAAGTCTGCGAATAGAAAGCGGGGGCAAGCACAACTTCTATTTTTTTTCCGGCTTCAGAGACGAATGAAGGAAGTGCAGCAATAGCCTCGTCCATTTCGTCTATGGTAACGCCCTTCGCACAGACAAAGCCGCCAAATGGCGCCGAATACGGAGAAAGCCAAAGGTTTCCGCGCTCGCCCACGGTAATTCCAAGACGAACGCCCGCCTTATCAAAGACGAAAAAACGCACCGCATCCACCCTGGAAGCATTCAGCTGATTAAAATCGGACCGCAAGTAGCAAGCGTGCGGATTCGGGAAATGCTTCGCATATTCGCAGGAATCAATTTCTATCCAAGCCATTTGAAAATCTACAACCAAAATAATGATTCAACCAAACTACAAGATAGAAAAAAAGAACCGGTTCCGTTGAACGAAACCGGTTACTGAGCTACGAAGGGTTCGAACCTTCGACCCACGCCTTAAAAGGGCGTTGCTCTACCAACTGAGCTAGTAGCCCGAGCGAAGCGAAATATAAAAAAGAAATTTTTATTTGTAAAGGCATTTCACCCAAAAACAGAGAAAAAAGGTAAAAACATTCCCCATCACGAAAAAAGAAAAAACAATCTTTTGTAAATTTGTACTATGAAATTTTTGAGAGAACTTGCGGCAATCGCAACTTTAGCGCTATCCACCCCGGCAGCAAATTTGGGTTATTTTTCGCAAAACGACGCTGGACAGGAAGTATTTTCCTTTTTATCCACTTTCGACAGTCCGCGCAATGCCTCTTTAGAAAAATCAGCAGCAGCACACCCATCCACCGATCCGACGGTCACGCAGCTGAACCCGGCAGCCCTCATTCTCTCGGAAGGAAAGCAACGCGTCATTTCGGCACACTGGCAGACAGGCGCCTTCGCAGATAACCAGGGAAGCCTCTACTACACCACAAAATACAGGCAGTTCCTGCTGCAAGTTTCTTACAACTGGCTTTCGTATGGCGACATCGACGGATACGATGAATATGGCGAAGAGACGGGCAAGACCTACACGCCCTTCAGCCAGCTCACGACAGCGACAATTGCCTTCCCCATGAAGCATTTCCGTTTCGGCGCGACACTCAAGTTCGCTTCCGACAAGCTCACAAACGACGCTGGCGACAGAACAGCCTTTGGTGCTGCGTTCGACTGGGGCCTATTGTGGCAGTCCGACTCCAAGAAATACGGTTTTGCATTTACAGCAAGGGATTTCGGAAGCCTCCTCAGAGACTACGTTGACGACGGAAGCGACGAGCATTACCCGATGGCGCAGGCTTTCGCTATCAGCGGCTATCTGCGTCCAAGCAACCTTCCACGCCTCACCCTGTACGGCGAGAGCGAATTTCCGCGTTACGCAGAAGCAAACCTTAAACTAGGCGGCAGCTATGCGCTTGGCAAGAGTTTCCAGTTAAGAATCGGCTTCACCCGCACCTGGCTCGACATTTTCCGCGACCTCCGCGAACTGGCCTCCTCAAACGACCGGCCAGACGAAACAAACAAGGCGCACATGCTGAGCTTCGGTCTAGGATACGCCTCCGACTTGTTTGCTCTGGATTACGCATTCTCCTATCTGGCGCAGGATCTTGGTGTAGAACACCGCATCGGTCTCCGCCTTGAATTTTAGCCGAGGCTCGCAAAGTCATGCGACAATTCGACGTTTTTATTTGCGAAAACAAGTTTGACGGCAGCAAAGAAACGGAACCGCCCTTCACCGACCCCGAACTCGGCTGGTTCTTTACGGACGACTGCAACAAGCTCCTCGACGAAATCGAAGGCGAATGGGTCGTATTCGCACGAGAAAGCTTTATCATCGACAGGGATTTTCTGAACAGTCTCGCTATCGTCATTTCGGAATTTCCGATGGTAGACGCATTCGCCCCCCGCATCCGCACAAGCGACGGCAAGTTTCTCGGCGGAAGTCTGCTTCGGAAATTTTCAAAAGGAGGAGGTTTCGCAAGCATCGAGGAAAACGCTCCGCTATGCTTTGTCGCAGCTCCGTTTCCGCAATTAGCCGTTTTTTCGCGCCGCATCATCCAGCGAACAGGCAAATTCGACAAGGACCTCCCTGCAAACGCGCGTCTCATAGACTACACGCTGCGCATGATGCACGCCGGAGGGAAAATGTTCTCGGCGCCCTACCTTGTCGCCAACTGTAGCCAAAGTTTCGACGACCTGCAATCGCAGATTCCGGATGCCAAAGCCGTTTCACAAGCTCTGTTCAAGTCGCTCGGTTTTGCAGCGACACTTCCCTTCGCCATTCGGCATCCATCTATCATCAAGACTTTATTTAAAAACCGGAAGATTCTCGAAGAAAAACGCGAAGCGGCAATCCTGCTTTCGAAATTCAAGAGCCAATTCCGTCACGAAATCACAGCCAAATAATCATCCGCGCCCCAAATTCAATAAGAACGAGAAACACATGAATCAAAAGTTCCATAGCATATTTCAATTTACTTCCTTATTCGGTCTGCTTTTTCTCGCCTCCTGCGCAGGTAACGGCACACCTCTCACCGAAAGCGCACCCGCTGTCGAAAACAGTGCCGTAAGTTCCGTTACCCAAGAAGAATCTTCCGATGTCGAGGCTAGCGAGGAAACTCCATACGACTACAGCATGGATGAAGATGTTACAGCACCAGTTGCTACAGGCAAGGATATCGAAACATCGAGTTATTTTTTCAAGGTCCCAGATGACGGTTGGAACATCATTGGCGGCGAAGAAAACGCTCCCTACGAATTCTTTAACGCAAAAACTGGCCGCCGAGCCGTTCTTCTAGAAATCGAGCTTCCAGAAAAAGAACCATCAAGGCTTATGGACCGCGCCCAGATGGAAATGCAGAACTTCGAAGCCGGTGGCAAGAAGGCGACACTTTCGGAAGTCTACCCAGAAGAAGCCTTCGGCACCACAGGCGCATTCTTTGACGTAGCAGGCAAGCGCTACGACTCTCCCTACGAAGCCGTGGGCATAGTCATCGAAGATGGCAAACGCGTTTACACGCTGACCTACTCCGCCACAGATTCACAGCTTTCCTCCGGAGAACTGAAGCAGGAATGGAAAAACTTCTTCAGCACCTTCAAACTCAAGGAACAGATAAAGACATCCGTCCCGAAGATGTCCACGGAACGCGTACAAGAACACAAAAGTGAAGCTCTCGGCTACCACTGGAACGTCAAGGACACGCTCTGGCATTACTGGACAAGCGTCGCTAGTCAGAACGATGCCCCCGACCTCGTACTCAGCAACGCCGCCGAAGACATTTCCCTCTTCGTGTACGGAGCATACGCACCCAGCGACGAAGTCAGCCAGCAGGACATGTTCAAAGTGCTTCTGTTCCGTCTCGGAGTGACATCCATCAATCCTTCTATGGAAGTCCGCCGCATCAAGGACGGAAATCAAACCATTCAGGAATTTACGCTCACACAGGTCATCAACAAGTACGATTTTACATATAAAGGAAGGTTCTACTACGATAACGGTCGCGGCATCCTGATTGCCTCATGGACTCAAGGCGCAAACAAGAAGAAATACGCCAAGGTAATGGACCACGCTCTTGAAGGATTCAAGCTCGACGCCATGCCGCAGCAAGCAGCATCCGCCGACAACGACAAGAAGCAGAACAAATTCAACGCAGCCATCATGAGCCAAGTAGGCATTCTCCGCCTCATGGAAAACCAGCCGCTTGTCGCGCTCAGCTACTTTGAACGCGCCAACAAGATGGATCCGGAAGAGCCACTCTACCTCATCAACTGCGGCTTCGTCTACCAGATGAAGGAACTCTACGGTCCCGGCATCAACTACTTCACAAGCCAGATGGAACTTGTCCGCAAGAACGGAAAGTTGCTTTCCATTCTCGGTGAAATGTACGAAGCACTTTTTGACTACGGTCGCGCCCGCGAATGTGCCGAAGGCGCTCTCCGCTACACGCCGAACAACCCGGAATACGTCATCAACTTGAGCGACGCCCTCTGGGGACTAGGCCAGCGCCACCAGTCGCTTATCGTGGTACAGCGCCTCTACAACACACAGCCGAGTTCTCGTCTCGGAGTCTATCTCGCCAAAACGTACATGGGCCTCGACCAGTACGCCGAAGCCGTCGACGTGCTTTACGAAGTACGCAAGCGCTTTGGCATGAGCGCCGATCTCGGCACGACACTCATGGACGCGCTCATCTTCCTCGGCCGCTACGAAGAAGCGCGCGCCGTAAGCGAAGAAACTCTCGCAAAAGAGAAGAACGACTACAAGATTTGGACAACACACGGAAAAATTCTCTTCTACAGCCACAACTACCGCGATGCGGAAAAAGCGCTCACCAAGGCTCTCTCCCTCAAGGCTGACAACGAAGACGCAAAAAGCTTCCTAAGCGCCACCAAGGCCTATCTCGGCAAGGCGGACAACCGAACGCTTCAAAAGCCGATTACTCCTGTCGAAGAGCGCACAGCGAACTTGAAGAGCCTGCTTCGCCCGAATGCGAAAAAGGAAAGCACCGAAGGAGACTTCCCTGCCGTAGTCCACTTTAAGAAAGAAATGCTCAAAGCAGAAAAGGGAGCCAACTGGACACGCACCGAGGAATCGCTCATCGAAATTCTAGACCAGCGCGGAGCGGCCATCTACCGCGAGTTCACCTTCGACTTCCTCCCCGGCTACGACCGCATCTTCCTGAATGCACTCGAAGTTTACGACAGCAACTGGAACTTGAAGCAGAAGGCGACATTGAACGGCGCCTACATCACCTACGCTACAGAAATCGGAGGCTCCAACGAATCGCAGACTGCGCATTTTCCGCTGCAGGAACTTGCTCCGGGCGACTTCGTTTATTTGCAAATCAGCCGCACAAGCATCGACAAGAAGTTCACAATTCCCTTCACAAACTACATGAGCAGCCAGAACGTACCCGTCGGCGAAACCATGTTCCGCATTTACGCCGACACATCGAAGTTCGTGACCGAGGAATACGGACCGCTTGAAAAGAAGAACATCGCAGGCGGCATCGAATGGCGCATCGAGAACCCGGTCATCATCCGCAAGGAACAGTTCATGCCGGTCTACCGCGACTTCGGCGCAGGCTTCATGCTCACAGGCAAGCAGGAATGGAAAGCCGTCGGTGAAGACTACCAGAACTTAATCAAGCACCAGTTCAAGCAAGCAGTCAGCGTCCGCGAAAAGGCGTTCGAAGTCCGCGGCAGTAGGCTTCACGAAGAAGCCGTGAAGGCAATCGCGAACTTTGTCCGCAAGGACATCCGCTACCGCGACATGCGATTCGGCGGCCATAGCCTCATCCCGCAACCGGCGGAAGTGACACTCCGCGAACACCGCGGCGATTGCAAGGACATGGCGCTTCTCCTCAAGGAAATGCTCCAGGCAATTGGCGTCAAGAGTTACCTCGCAGCAATACATCTGACCGAGGAAGGCTTCATGAACCTGCCAACCATCCAGCAGTTCAACCACATGATTCTCTACGTGCCAAAGCAGGACCGCATCGGAGAAATGTGGATTGACGCAACCGACAAGACCGGCAACGACAGGCCCGTACCGCTCGACATGGAAGGGAAAGTCGCCTTAGTCATCGATGACGACAACAGCCACGTCATGATGACGCCGATTCTCGAAGACAACCAGGAACATCAAATCGCGATTGACCACAAGCTGTTCATCGGCGACGAAGGCAACAGCGAATTCAGGGACTCCGTCGTGCTGCAAGGCAAGTTCGCAAGTTCCATCCGCAACATGTTCTACGGCAAGGAAATCAAGGATCAGGAAAGACTTCTCGAAGACTTCCTCGCCAACGGCGTCCCCGACGTGAGTATCGGAAACATCAAGATTGAAAACCTGAACGAATTCAACAAGCCGCTCATCATCGTCAATTCCTACGCCTCGAAGGGCTACTTCGGCCAAGGCGGCTCCGAACTCAAGGGCCGCTTCCCGAACGTATGGGAACGCAGCCTCTTCAAGCTCCCGAAGGTCTCCAAGCGACACCACCCCATCCGTATGCCGCATGAGACGCAGTTCAGCTACAGCCTCACAATTAAATCAACCAGCGGACGCCCCGTAAGCATCACGGGAGCAAAGCCGCTCAACCGCGAACCGGACTACATCAGCTTCGAGAAGAGCCCGAAGGCGAAGAACAAGACAAGCATCAAGTGGACCACCTTCGCCCTCTACGCGGACCCCACCGAATACGAAAAAATCCGCGAGGAATGGAACTACCTACTGAACGAAACAAGCCCGCTCATCACGGTGAAATAAGACTTCGGCAGTTTCAGCTTGTTCAAAACAAAGGAAGAGTGCAGGAATCCACCTGCGCTCTTTTTTATTTTCAATTTTTTTTCAAAAAAAGCCCCATTTCGGTTGACAAAGTCCCTAATATTTGTATATTTGGGCACGTAATCAAGAGGTAGCAACAAATGTTGAAGAAAAAGAATTTGCTTCTTATCGGAATCGGCGTTTTGCTGCTTATCATTGGATTTATTTGTTTAGGTACAGGTCCTGCAGATAATCCGGTTTCCCTCACGGTTGCACCGCTTATTTTGACTCTTGCATACGTTGTGATTATTCCACTCGGAATTCTCTTCAACGGCAAGAAGCAAGACAAGTAACTTTTGGACGATTAGCTCAGCTGGTTCAGAGCGTCTGCCTTACAAGCAGAATGTCAGCGGTTCGAATCCGTTATCGTCCACTACCGAGAATCGGAAATGATTTGGGGTGGTAGCTCAATTTTGGTTAGAGCACCGGCCTGTCACGCCGGAGGTTGCGAGTTCAAGCCTCGTCTATCCCGCTTAAAGACCTTCTCCTTGCGAGAAGGTCTTTTTGTTTTGATGGAAAATCCAATAATTCAATAAAACAACTCCTTTCCAATGCCGCTACCTCAAAAAATCTCATTCTTTTGAAGTACACAGTCCCATTTCCGTTAAGGCGCGTTCCACCACATCCTTTCCATACCGATTAACAAAATAACCGACAACATAGGAAATTTCAGTACGTTGCAGCACTTCTTTCAAATCGATACGAGCTGCGCAGAACGGACAGGCGACCATCCGCAAAAGAGTGTCTTCGGAAAAATTCAAATCCATACCGCAAGTTGGACATTTGTGAATGCTCCTGTTTTCCTTCTTAAATGCATTTAAAAGCGTCATTCGCGACCCCCATAGAATTAACTGCATTAATTTTAACATAAAAAAGGAATTTTTCGAATCATGCGGAACTTTTATTTCAGAAACAGGAACTTTTATTTTGCAAAAACTCCGAATATCCTACCGGCCTTGGACAGCAAGAAGATCTCGTAACCTGCGGATTTCCATTTCAAGCGCGGCATAGTTCACTTCATGCTTCAAACGTTCCTCTCTACGAGCCTCCTTACAAGCCAAAGACACCTTTGCGTTGATTTTATCCGCAAAGTCCTCTTCAATTCCTGGCCACATGGCGTTGCGATCATATTCAGCATTAATCATTTTCTGATACTCCTCAAATTCTGCTTTAGTAAAGCTAGACACTTTGCTGCTCATGGTCAAGTTTTCAAATTTTGGAACTTTTAAAGCATCAGGCAACTCACGGAGACGATGCAAAAATCGAAGGAGAAACAGCCATTTTTCAACACCCGAAGATTCAACGCTAATTTTAGGGAGAACCTTAGGCAACTCAACAATCATATAGTTGTATGAATCAAAAAGCGGTTCACCACTTTCAAGATCTATTGTCGCTCCACGGCGAAAAACGCGTTTATCGCCAAAAATTTTATGTTGCGTTAGAGCAACGACAAACGTAGGCTTAACTGCAAAATTCCATGAGCGTCCAGATTCCCCCTGGTTGACAACCATCTGTCCAGCGTAATACCCTAGTCGCTTGAGAAAATTCGTCATTTTACGAATTTGAACCTCAACTACAATCAAGTTGTCAAAATTATCTTTACAATGCAAATCGAATATGGCAGAGCGACTTACATCGCTGCCGCTCACATTCTGTTCGGTCTTGCGCGTCTGCACACACTCTATCGGATGCGGCAACTGCGGTCCAAGCAAGTCATTCAAAAGATTAATGAGATTTCGTCTTGACTCCACCTTGTCAGGATCAAAAGCCTTCTTGAACGCCAAATCCACTAAAAGGTTTGCATAAGGACTAGCTTCGCCAAGCTGAATGAAATAATCCTGCAAATTATTTTCACACTCTTTGGCCAAATTTTCCATTTTCATTTCCACAAAAAAAATTACATGATGAGTTTGTATGGCAGAAGGTTCTTCATCCTCCCCTCTTATATACACGGCTTTTTGGTGAAAAAGACACAAAATTGGTTATTTCAAGAACAAAGCAAAAGCATTTTACATTTATATAATTTAACAATCTCTCATTTTCCCTAAAAATTATATTCATCCCCATGAAGCACCTTGAAACAATCCTTTGCACTTTATGCGCCGTTTTTTTCAGCATGACGATTTCTTCATGCAAGGAAAATTTCAGGGACAAATCTCAAATTAAAAAACAAACAAACTTCTCAGCAGATAAAATGAGCGAATCGGAATACGCCCACTTAATAGAAAACCAGCAAAAAGTAGATTCCGCAGAAACACTATGTATAGCCCCTTGCCCGAAAATAAAGGGGAAAGAAACCTTCAGAGAAATTCTCTCTGCGACTCACAACATAGATATCTATAACACAAGCAACATCACGACATCCATTAAATCCCTAAAAGGTTTTTCAAACGATTTTAGGGAATTTGCATCCACTATTTCCGGAATTACGCTAGAAAGAAATTCCTGTGTAGAAAAACATTTCCGTATTGCACTTTCACATCACAAACGCGGTATCGAAATACAGCTAAACTATAAAAACGCCTTCAAGCACCAAAGACTCTACTACAATTACAATCAATTAAGCTGGGATTGCGGTACCGTTTATTTAACTCAGAAAAGTGCCGAGGATCTGGCGAATTTTCTCTGCCAAAAAGGATTTTGCGAATATGTGAAAGTCTTTTACGCGCATTTTAAGGAAACCTACTCAGACAGCGGAGTGATAAAAGCCTTCTCCAAAACCAACTCATTCATGGATACTTTACAGATTATAAAAAATGCTTGGCAAAAAAATGAGTAGTCAAAAAGGCTCTGCCAATCCAAATCGCATACAAAAGTGTAGCTTGCAAAAAAGAGATTTCGCAAGTCCCCTGGAAATTATTTTTGGTTACAGAAATGCAGAATTTAGGCCGTTTTGTTCCCCTAGCTGTTCGTGCCAAGCTGAAAAATCCGCCTTTATCCTTCAGCGATTTTCCATTCCCCGATGGTGCGTTTTTCCGCATTGAAACAATGTCTACACAATCTCAACAAGGAAAATGATAAAATGAATAAAATTTTTTTGATATTATTTGCAGTTGTTGTCCTTGGATGCTCAAAGGATATTAAAACTGTTGCAGAAAAAAAGGAAATAAAAGAGTATGCGAGCTACTGTTTAGTGTATGCTTTTAATCCAAATCTAACTGGTTCTCATCAAACGGAAATAGCAAATCTGAGGGAAGGCGGCTTTATCATGAGGTATGAAGTAACAGAAGAATCTGTTTATCATAGTCTTTTTGAAAAAAAAAGTGAAGTTCTTTTTTCTGAAAAAGAGGATGATTTCAATGATTACAGATTTTTGGTTGATTGCTACACCAAAAATGATGTTTACTTAGGTTCTATAAGCATGACCCGCGGAGGTGCTTTGAAAAAGAATTATGAAGAATACCACAATAGAAAGGTCCTTTTTCTTTTAGATTCTTTGCCCAATGAAAGACTTCGAAAAGCCTTTAGACGATATAGAAAATGAGGTCCCATCAGAAAACACTTCTGCATTTATTTTTGCTCATCTTTTTTTTGCAGTGTTATCGCAGCCAAGTTGCAACCAGAACGCAATGACGCAGCGGCATTGTAAAAAATACGGATTGGCTTGACAGATTTGCAAAAATACACATTTGTTCACTAAATGTTAAAATTTGACACTTCGCTTTTCTATATTTTTTTCCATGGATATCGAAGCACTGTACGCAAACGCATTGAGTAAACTGAAGGAATTTTTCGGATACGACGACTTCCGCCCCAAGCAGAAGGAGGTTATTCGGCAGGTCCTTGCGCAAAAGGACACGCTTGCACTCATGCCGACGGGAGGCGGAAAGTCCATCTGCTACCAGGTGCCATCACTCGTCCTTGACGGTTGCACCATCGTCGTCTCCCCGCTGATTGCGCTCATGAAGGACCAGGTGGACGGTCTCCGCGAAAACGGAATTGCGGCAGCGGCGCTCAACAGCAGCCTCGAGGCGGAGGAATCGTCGCAAATCCGCAGGGACTTCATCTCAGGGAAACTCAAGCTCCTGTACATTTCGCCGGAGCGTCTCGTTTTCGAAATCGAGAATCTGCTTCCGAAGGGAAAGATTTCGCTCATCGCTATCGACGAGGCGCACTGCATTTCGCAATGGGGCCACGACTTCCGTCCCGAATACACGCAGCTTTTCGCACTGCGAGAAAAATTCCCGAACGTCCCCATCCTGGCGCTTACTGCCACAGCCGACGCCATCACCCGCGAAGACATCCTGCACCAGCTCCACATTCCGGAATCAAACATCGTCCTCGACAGTTTCGACCGCAAGAACCTGTCGCTGAAGGTGGAATGCAACCACAGCAAAAAGCACAAAATCAAGGCCATTACGGATTTCATCAAGAGGCGCCCGAACGAAAGCGGCATCATCTACTGCCTCTCGAGAAATTCCACGGAAAAGCTCGCCGAGGAACTCCGCGAAGAAGGCATCGACGCCGTCGCCTACCACGCAGGTTTCGACGCCGAGGAACGCGCCCGCATCCAGGACGATTTCATCTTCGACCGCACCAAAGTCATCTGCGCCACAATCGCCTTCGGCATGGGCATCGACAAGTCGAACATCCGCTACGTCATCCACTACAACACGCCGAAGAACATGGAGGGCTACTACCAGGAAATCGGGCGAGCGGGCCGTGACGGACTCCCAGCCGACACGCTGCTATTCTACTCCGATTCCGACATCGTGCAGCTGGCCAAGTTCACGCAGGACACAAGCGACATCCAGCAGCGCGCGCTCCAGCTGGAAAAGCTCGCTCGCATGCAGCATTACGCCACAAGTCTCGTGTGCAGACGCCGCATCATGCTTTCCTACTTCGGCGAAACGCACGAAAAAGACTGCGGCAACTGCGACATCTGCAGGCGCCCGCCCCGCCGCTTCGACGGCACCATATTGACGCAGAAAGCGCTAAGCGCCATCGCCCGCACCCGCGAACAGGAAAACGCGGGCACCATCATCGACATTCTGCGCGGGTCGCACAAGGCGGACATCGTGAGCAAGGGCTACGACCAGATCAAGACCTTCGGTGTCGGGAGCAAGACACCCGCCGACAAGTGGCAGTCCTACATCCAGCAGATGATTCACCTGGGATGCCTCACCATGTCCTACGACTACCGCAAGACGCTCCACCTCACCGAATTCGGCAAGGAAGTCCTCCTCGGCCAAAAGAAAATCGAACTCGCCCTTGTGCAGGACGCCCAAACGGAACGTCCCCGCGAAACCGCAAGCGAAGGCGCCAAGTCGCCCACTTATGCGGAATCAGGCAACTTCTACAGGAACGCCTCGAAGCAACAGCTGAAAGATTCCCTCGAAGGGAGCGACGCCGACCTGTTCGAGATACTCCGCGCCTACCGCCTGGAGCTCGCCCGCAAGGCGGCACTCCCCCCGTACATCATCCTCACCGACCGCACCCTGGTCGCCATGGCGAGCGAAAAACCGACCACTTTGGAGGAACTCGCCGAAATACCCGGTTTTGGAGCCCATAAATTGCAAAAATATGGAGAAGGCTTTCTAAAAATTATAAACGAGAATATATAGATTTTAGGACATGAAGAAGAAAATTTTTAAAATCACAGCCATAGTCATAGCCACCCTTATCATCCTCGGCTTTACGACACTCCTCGTCGCACCCAAAATCGCAAGGAGCTACATCGTCGGCCACTCCCAAGAGCTTATCGGTCGGGACATTCAAATCAAAAGCATCTCACTGAACCCGTTCACGTTCAAGTTTACCATTGACTCGCTCTCAGTCATGGAGCAGGACGGCAAGACACCGTTCGTGAGCTTCGACAAGCTCAGGCTGAACGTGGACCCGCTCCGGCTGCTAGGCAAAACTGCAGCTATCAGCGAACTGTATATCGGGCATTTCTATGCGCATGTCATCCAGAATGGAAGCATTTTCAACTTCAGCGACATTCTAGATCAACTGAATAAGGGGAACGCCGATTCTACAGCCTCAAAGGACGATTCCAGCAGCCAGGCACAGGATTCCTCCGCAGTCGCAACAGCAGAGCAAACTGCCACGGCACCGGACGCAGCTAAAACAGATTCTACAACCGCATCCATCAACATCGCCAAAATGATGAACGAGCTTCCCGTCCAATTTGACATTAAGAACATCAAGTTCGACAACTGGACGCTTTCCTACGAAGACAAGCAACTAGGCTCCTCCATAAAATTGGACAGTTTTGCCATTGATATTTCCTCGGTCAACTTCTACGACACAGCAACAGTCGCAACCCTTCGCTTCAAGTTCACTGAAGGTGGCGAACTTAAAATCAACGCAGAAACAAATTTCGCCACAAGCGATTTCCATGTCGGTTTGGAAATTGACCAACTAGCCCTCTTCTATGGACATCCTTATCTCAAGGACATTCTACACTACAAGGACTACAGCGGCACATTCACGACATTTCTTAATGCAGACGGCAATCTGAACCAGGCACTAGCAGCGAATATCACGGGATTTGTCGCCATTGACAGCTTGAAGCTCACGGAAACAACAGGCGAAAAACTAGCCGTTAACCGCATCAATATAGCAGCCTCCGAAGTCAATATCGAAAAGAGCCGCTACATCGCCGATTCCGTCATCATCGATGGTGCGCTCGCGCATTTCAACATGTATAAAAATGGCAAGAACAACTTCGACGCACTTCTCGCATCCACCTCCAAGGATACGACCCGAGCTGATACAGCCAAGACAAAAACAGTTGCGCACAAAGTTGAAGAGACTGCACCCATTTCACAAACACAGACGAAGGACACCATTCCATCTCAGCAAGCCAAGGAATCAGAGCAAGAAAGCAAACTGCAACTCCTTGTGAAAAAATTCCAACTCAAGAACTCATCTTTTACATTAAACGATATGACTATCGTGAAACCGTTCCACTACAACATTTCTGGCATCACGATAAGCGGAGACAACATCAACCTGGATTCCCCCTGTCATTTAAACGTCTCGCTAGCGCTCCCCGAAGGTGGCGCCATTACCGCAAAGTACACTGGAGCCTTCAGCAACACAAGTACACTTGACGCAAACGTAAACATCAAGAACCTTGCTCTGAAGCATTTTTCCAACTACAGTCTCCACTATACTGGCTACCCCATCACAGGCGGAATCCTCGCCTTCGCAAGCGACAACAAGCTTGTCAAGAACAAAATCGACAGCAAGAACATCATCGACATCTACAACATCGAAGTCGGGGACAAAAGTGACGATATTGATCCCGAATTCACAGTTCCGATGAAAGTCGGCCTCTACATCCTGAAGGACCGCCACAACAAAATCCAATTCAACATCCCGGTCAAAGGCAGCCTAGACGACCCAGAATTCTCTTACGGCAAAATCATCTGGAATACCGTCATGAACCTGCTCATCAAAGTCGCATTTTCACCATTCAAGCTCATCGGTAACTTGGCTGCATCAGGCGCAAGCGCCCTAGGATTTGACCTCGGCAACAAGGACGAAATTCTGATTGATGCAAATGTCGCTACATTCACTAGCGAACAATATGCAAAAGCAATCCAGATGACAGAAATGCTCAAGAAGGACCGCAAGTTCAAGCTCACATTCACACAATACTACAATCCCACAAAGACAGCCGCAGAATACCAAAAGTACAAGATGAAGGAAGATTTCTACAAGACGACACAGCACAAGAAATCTCTCTCAGAAATCGACAGGAACGCCATCGCTGAAATTTCGGACAGCGACAAGCAATTGCTGGAATACGCAAAGACACAAAAGACGATGAATCCTGCACAACAGCAAAAAGACATCGCAGCCCTCGCCGCCAAAAGGAACGCAGAACTAGCCAAAGTTCTGCAAAAGCAACGCGGCGTCGGCGCGAAGAGAATCAAAGTTGTTACGGCAGGCAAAGAAGCGCTAAGCAGCTATAACGGAAAACCCATGTACAAAGTGACTGTCGATATACAATAACAACAAGCAAAATCAAGCTTAAAATGCGACGGCCGGCAAGGCTAAACAGAGAAACGCGAATGCTAATTTCGACCGTCGTTTTCAAGAACTTCCCCCTCTAGTCCACCCAGCACAAAGTTCTCAACAGCAATTCTCAACACTTTCTGCCGCAGCCACATAAACGATTCAAAAACAGCCAAAGACAGCAGCAAAAAAAATTCTACCATCAAAAAAGACGCAGGCTTCCGCCCACGTCTTTTAAATTTACCATGCCGCAATAGCGACAGACAATCATTCGTGAATCACGACGTTGTCGAGCACCTTGTCCGATACCTGGACGCCATCCCACAAAATCGCATTGCTGAGTTTGCAGTTATCGACCACGCAACCATCACCAATAGCCACATTCGGACCTATTTTTGCATTGCGGATAACGACATTCTTGCCGATATGGCAAGGACCAACAATCTCAGAATTGTCAGCCGAAACAGTCGCCGAATTGTCGTTACGGGAAAGCACATGTGCATTCGTCTCAAGAAGCGTTTCCACAAGACCGCAATCCAGCCACTTTTCCACTGGAGCCGTACGGAACTTACAGCCAGCTTCAATCATTCGCTCCAGAGCATCCGTCAATTGGAACTCGCCCTTTGTACGAATATCGTTCTTCATAAGATATTCAAGCGATTCCTTGAGAGCCTTCACATCCTTGATGAAGTAAATACCAACAATAGCCTCGTCGGAAACGAATTCCTGCGGTTTTTCAACAAGACGCTCAATATGTCCATCATTGCCGGTAACAGCAACACCAAAACGCTTCGGATCCGCAACCTTGAATGTATAAAGAACATTTTCGCCTTCATTTTCCAGAATGGAAAGATCAGCTTCAAAAAGCGTATCGCCGAGAATAATCAAAAGCGGCTCATCATCTTTTACAAAAGGAAGCGCCAAGCTGATAGCTTCACCCAAGCCCTGAGGATTGGACTGAATCACGGTGCGAACATCACCCCATTCAGGCTTACGCTTCAAATATTCATCAACAGCAGAAGCCTTATAACCCGTAATAAAAACGGTCTCGGAAGGTTTAAGGAATAGACAGTCATCGACAATCCAGTCAATAATGGTTTTTCCAGCCACAGGCAAAAGACATTTCGGAACATTTTCCGTATAGGGACGAAGCCGAAGCCCATTTCCTGCAACAGGGAGAACAATTTTCATAATTAAAGTTACCTCTATAGATTTGAGGTCAAATATAGTAAAAATGAATCATTCAATCAACCAAACTTTTTCATACAAAAGTTCTTTTGCCGATTAAGATAAAATCAAAAAAATCCTTCCTGCAAAGGAAGGATTTTTCGTGGATGATGCAGGGGTCGAACCTGCGACCCGCTGATTAAGAGTCAGCTGCTCTACCAACTGAGCTAATCATCCATAGTCGCCTTTCAGCAATGTCTTTTTGCAAAAATCAAAAGTCGCAGTTTCAAAGTTCGTTGATAGACTTGCTTTCGCATTCCCAGAACGCTTAGCTTTGTCTGACGCTTTTGTATTTACAGTACCGAACCTTTCGGTTCAATACGTAGTGGATGATGCAGGGGTCGAACCTGCGACCCGCTGATTAAGAGTCAGCTGCTCTACCAACTGAGCTAATCATCCATAAAGGTCGTAAAAGTCAAAAGTCGAAGTTTCAAAGATCGTTGAACAAAGTGCTTTCGCGTTTTGTAGACCGCTTAGCTTTGTCTGTCGCTTTTGTATGTATCCTCTTTCGAGGTTAGTGGATGATGCAGGGGTCGAACCTGCGACCCGCTGATTAAGAGTCAGCTGCTCTACCAACTGAGCTAATCATCCATAGTCGCTTAGGACGGGCTCAATATTAGAATTATTCGGAATACTTGGCAAGGGGAATTGAGAAAAAATTTAAAATTTTTTCGCATTTATGAATTACTAATTACGAATTACCACAAATGCGGGGAGAATTAGCCTTAAAACAGCGAAACATTTATATATTCGCTTCATCTCATAACTCATAATTCATACATCATAATTGGACCAGTCCTTTGAGTCTTAATTCAAACCGTCTTGACGCCTTTCTGGCATATCTTGGAGTGGAACGAAACCTCTCTCCCATGACTATTCAGAGCTATCAAGAGGATTTAAGGCATTTTGTAGGCTGGTTAGACGATCAAGCTTTAGATTTGAAGGATTTGACTCCGGAAAAACTGGATGAGTTCTTAATGTCGGCCGCCAGCAAGGTTCGTGGCGACGAAGGAAAAGGGGCATCGGGCAATCGCAACGGAGATCAGGGGGAGTACGCCGCAACAAGCATTGCAAGACATTTTTCCAGCCTCCGCGGATTCCTCAAGTACATGCAAAACCAGGGCGAGTACGACTTCAGTACAGAAAGTATGCTGGCGACACCACGCCTCGGGCACTACCTGCCACAGTACCTGACTCGGGAAGAAATTGATAGTGTTTTCGAAAGCGCCGCCAACGGCAAAAACCCACTGCGAGACACTGCATTGTTCGAATTGATGTACAGCGCAGGACTTCGCATTTCAGAAACCTTGGGCATCAAGCTAGCCCAGCTGGATTTGGATAACGAATGGTTGACTCCCATTGGCAAAGGCAACATGCAGCGCCTGATCCCTCTGGGCAGCAAGGCCAAGGAAAATCTTCGCGAGTGGATTGAACGAGGTCGTTTCCTCACCCATCCATCCTCGGACAATGTCATTTTGAATAGCCGCGGGAAACCCATGAGCCGCATGGGAGCCTGGAAGATCGTACAGCAGCACACTATGCACCTGACCAAGCAGGTTTCACCCCACACCTTCCGCCACAGCTTTGCCACCCACTGCCTGGAAGCAGGCATGGACCTCCGCGTTCTGCAGGAGTTACTGGGTCATGCCGACATCAGCACCACCCAGATTTACACTCACGTGGATAAGGAATTCATCAAGCAGGAACACAAGCAGTTTCATCCCCGAGAGATGTCGCAGAGAGAAAAACAACTCTAGCGCAAGAAATTGCGCTCACGAGTAAGTTCGCGAGCAAGTTCGCCATCCAAAAGTCATACTTTTCGCAAAAGTTTTGATCAAAAGTACGATTATTTACAAACAAATTAACAACAAAAACACATATTTCCGTTTAACTGGTCAAACTTTTGCTCAAATATCAAGCAAAAAATATTACCCGTAACACAAAAACATACATAGCCTGGGCACCACACCCTCCTTTTGGTCCCCATACAGGCTCGAAGGGTCATACTTATCTCTCCAAAACAACACAGAAGTTCGACTTTTGAAGCTATTGCGAGAGGTTTTTGAAGTGAACACAGGCAACTTCAGCGAATACTCAAGAAACGTACAGAGGGGCGCATCCGTGAAGCAACAGACCGAAACGGATTTTCACGATTTTACATAGTCTCCGGAGATGATCCCAATGGCAAATACGTCGGCAAAGAAAATCTTGGCGAAATAGAAGCGATCGTTCAACGAGACTACAACAAGAAAGCTCTCGCGGCAATTGAAGCCAACATCAAAGCGCTGGAAGCATTTCTTGCAAAATTTTGCAGCAGCAACATCGTAGAGGTTTTCAGCAAATTGAAGCCCGGCCGTAAAAGCATGGTACAGCCTATTGCTGTCACAGATGAAGACTACGCGGCAGCATGGTCAAGTTTTCCCTACAAGGCGAAGGGGTTCGAGTCGGGAGCCGCAGAAATCTTTTCCGCAAATGGACTGCGGGTTCGTTCCAAGTCCGAGGCAATCATTGCCGACATTCTAGCCGACGCAAGCATTCCCTTTCGTTATGAGTTTCCTATAAATGTTCGCAGTATGGGAACGATCCATCCGGACTTTTACTGCATAAATCCGCGAACGCGCAAGGAATTCACCTGGGAGCATTTTGGCATGATGAGCGACAGCAACTACGCAGAAAACGCAATCGGTAAAATTTCTTTGTACGCAAAAGCCGGATGGACATTAGGCAGCAATTTGCTCGCCACGTTTGAATCAGCCGCTCAACCGCTAAATTCCAAAGCAGTCAAAAGAACTTTGTTGCAGTTTCTGGGCGCGCAAAGAGAGCGGTAATCATTTTTGGACCACACTAAACATTTTTATTTCAGCCCGCCGACCTACAACACCCTAAGAATTTTACTATTTTTCAATCCGTTCAAATTTTAACCAAGGACTCAATAATGAGCAAGAATTACAAGATTGCAGTTCTCCCGGGCGACGGTATCGGTCCGGAAGTGATGAAGGAAGCTGTCCGCGTTCTGGACGTTGTTTCCAAGA
>JAZLIJ010000279.1:0-1449 GCA_045617325.1 Fibrobacter sp. | reverse complement strand
TTGAGGCAAGACCTCGTTAGACAATCAGTTTCTTTGGTGGCAGAAATGCCCGACCAATTTGCCTACAATGATAGCAAATGTGGCTTGACTTTTTTTATTTTTATCCACTGGCGTAAAATTCGGCTTTTTTATGTACGTTTGTGCTGTGAAACCTAAAAACGGGTGATATGGTGGTAAAAATACAACTTAATTTCGGAAAAATCGGAACTTTCGGCGGAATTTTTTCAACAATAGACGCATTCCGCAAGGCGGGGCTCTCCAACCTCATAGACAACACGCTGGGAAACAAGGGGATAAACACGAAGTACGCCTACTTCCACATTGTGGAAAACCTCATATCAACCTACCTCTGCGGCGGGGAGTGCTCACCAACGACACCGACAGCGGCGAGCGGGAGGTCGTGGAGTTCTACAACGGTAGAGGACGCTCGGAGAGGACCTTCGACAAGATGAACAACGACTTCGGCTGGAAACATCTGCCCTGCTCGTTCATGCGGCAGAACACGGTCTTCATGATACTCACCGCGCTCATCGGAAACTTCTTCGCCTTTCTGGTCAGGCGGGTCGCCGAGTTCGGAAACTTCGGAATAGAGGCAACCTCCAGAGCCAAGAGGTTCCTCTTCAACTTCATACAGGTCCCGTTCTGCTGGACGCACTCGGGAAGAAGGTGGCTGCTGCAAATCTATTCCGACAGACCTTACGACAAATTGAAACTCTGACAGCACATTTTCTTGGCACAGACAATTCCCCGTCCACGCCGGGTGGGGGAAGTCGTGCCCGGCGACTTCAAAAAACGACACCCCGAAACCACATCAGGACAGTTCAATGACCCCGCACGTAAGCGTTGAATGTAAACATTCTTTTTTATCCTTTCTATGTTTTTAGCATTGGAAAGGACGGTTAAACACGGTCCCAGTACTGTCCCGGTGATTTTTGAAAATCGCCGCAAAATGCTTGTTATTAGCAAATTGCAGCGATTTGCGGAAAGTAAGGGATTCGAACCCCTGATAGCTGTTACACTATGGCGGTTTTCGAAACCGCTGCCTTCAACCGCTCGGCCAACTTTCCGTGCCTTATGTTTGGGGCCGCAAAAATATAAAAAAATCATTGAATTTGAAAAAGTTTTTTTATGGATTCGGATTGTCATTTCAACACATCCGTGCGGCGCAGTTATATATTAAGATTATTCTAAATGTAATTCGTGCCCCATTTTATCTTGTTTGGTCTTGAGATACTTTTCGTTAATTTTATTGGGTTGAATGATAATGGGAATTGTCTCAACAATTTTGATGCCGTGAGCCGACAAACCGACTCTTTTCGAAGGGTTGTTGGAGATGAGTCTGACGTGTGTGGCGTTTAAATCGCGGAGGATTTGCGCACCGATCCCGTAATCGCGCTCGTCAGCTTTAAATCCGAGTTCTAAATTGGCTTCCACGGTGTCGCGTCCGAG
>JAZLIJ010000278.1:0-1041 GCA_045617325.1 Fibrobacter sp. | reverse complement strand
CAGCTTGGCACTTTGCCGATTTTTCACCGCGTTTTCGCTTTTCGGCAGCGGCTGCCGATATTGCTTTTTGTCCTAACGAGTTAGGATAGTTCTAAATAATAGGACAAACCTCTCCCGCAAATGTGGGCGCAGTTATCTAATAAGAGACACTGTTCCCCGTACTCATTTTCCAATCCAATATTCGGTTTTCAAGGTTCAGCAGAGGAAAGCCCTCTACTTAACAATTGGAGAATTTAAAGGTAAAATGCGGTAAAAAATTCAAATACTTTTGGTGATACCTTCTTTCTGCATGAAGTAGGGCAAAGAAAAGCAGAGCTGCCAAGATCCTCCAAGGCTGCTCTGCATACAATCCCCTCTACTTCCTATACAAGGCGAGAAGGGGCGAAATGTTCCTGCGTTTTGAAATTTTTTTCAAAATATTTTTGGGCAACAAAAAAGGCAGCACCCGAAGGCACTGCCTGAAAGCTTATTCATCGTCGTCTTTTATGAATTCTTCATACTTTTTTTGTATCGCGTGGATACGCTTAGAAACGGCGCTGGGCGTCTTATAGCCGAGCGCTACGGCAATCTCCCGCTGCGTTTTTCCGTCCTCCAAAAGGTTGAAGATTGTAGTGTCCGTATCGTCCAGTGTTGAGCAGAACGAATCCCGCAGGAGAGCGTATTCGGCATCGACATTGCCGCTCGCCGGAATGCTCTCATCCAGACTTTCCAGCGACAGCATCTCGCCGATCTTCGTTTTTGCGTGTGTCCATTTATTGTGGAAGTTGATGGAGTCAACATTCCGTTTGTCGCCGAAATCTTCATGCGTCTGAAATTTATGGGCGATCTCGTTGATCTCCGGGAGCTGCTGTCCCTGCATGACCGTTTCCAAAAGAGTCTCGTTGACCACCTGTGTCACGCGTTCCATAATGCACTGCTCATCTTCGTCGGTCAGCTCGTCCGGCGTTTTATTTTTGCGTGTGCAATAAACGAAAATCTCCTGATCAACCAGCCCACCGAACATATCAAAGAACTGATTGATGGCGTCCTGTGTCCGCTGCG
>JAZLIJ010000277.1:0-17075 GCA_045617325.1 Fibrobacter sp. | reverse complement strand
GCAAAAGTAAACTGCTTGCAGGGCGGGGCCCCAGCTCGGAGTGGGGTAAACCCCAAATCCTAGCCTCTCCAGTATCCAAACAAGTTTGGCTGTTGGCTTCGGTTTACGGATTTGCGCGAGCGCCAACTTAACGGCTCAGCCATAAACATGCAAGCATGGTTGCGTCGTTCGCCTCGTCAAGTTGTGGCCGACGCTTTATTCTCACAACAACAGCCATTCTTCGTTTTAATTGAATAAACATCTTGCTTACGGCTTTTTATTATTGCATTTCATCCTTTCGTCTTTGTTTTTGCAACTTATTTTGCCACGTACTTTATCCAGTGAGCCAGAATAAATCGAAAAAAAATCTTGAATCTTTTTTATCCTAGCACACGTGCATTACCCCATCCTCACCCCAAAAACGCAACAAAGTGAAGCGATAGAGGTCGTGATGCAGCAAGCAAAAAAATCACATTTTTGAAATCATCTACTGCATTTAACGCAAACAGAGTCATCGCATAAAAAAGCGATGCTTCATTTTAGAGCATCGCTTTTTTCAAATTTCGCATTTTACTTTGCTGGCGCGGTTTCCTTTTTTACAGCTGAATTTTTTAAGGTTCCGCCGGTAGCATCTTTTGATCGTTGCGGTTCAGGCTTGTTTGCAAGCATCACGTAAAGCGTATCATGCACATACACCGTATCGCGGACATAGACCGTATCATGAGTACAAGCCACATTCTGCTTTGCTCCCAAAGTCGCAGACGCTAAGGCAGAATCGGTCGCTAAGGCGCCAGCCGCAGAACCTTTAGCAACAGAAGCTGCTGGGGTAGAAGCAGCCTCAGTAGCAGAATCAATCGTCGCACCCGAAAGAGGCTTCGCATCCGCAGGCTTCTCAACAACAGTTGCAACCGCCCCTTGAACATCAACGGCTCCAGATGCAACAGTCGCGGGGGACTTCGGCAAAGCAGCATTCTGCACTTTTGCAACGCTATCCGCAGCTTGCTGTTTCTTGATTTCCTCTACTAACGAATCGCGAATCAACTGGAGGCTATCCAACTGCCTTTGAAAGCGAGCTTTATTCCCCCTGCGCCGTTCCCTGGAATACTTGCCCTCCGTCCGTCCAATTTCCGAATCCAGAGAGCGCAATTGATCATACAGCGGTCCTTCGCCTTCAACAGTTTCCATCGGGCTAAAAAAATCCGATATTTTCTGCCACAGGGATTTTCCCTCCGCATAGGCATCCCCGCCCGCAAGTCCAAGCACCAAAACAGTGGCAAACAAGCCGCAAGTCACATTTTTTTCTTTATTTTGCATATAACAAATGATAGAAAAATCACCACAATCCCTTTACAACCCTCACAATTTTACTAAATTAGCGCAAGGAAAATGCGGGAGTAGCTCAGTTGGTAGAGCGCGACCTTCCCAAGGTCGATGTCGAGGGTTCGAGACCCTTTTCCCGCTCGAAAAAGAACGACCAGGTTTTTACCTGGTCGTTCTTTTTTTATGCTGCTATGGGTCGAGAACCCTCGAAGAGGGTTCGGCAAAAAGCGACTCGTGGGCGAAAGCCCGTGGAGACGCTTTTTGAGCTTACGGCGCAGCCGTGAGCCCGCAAGGGCGAGCGAGCAGCCTTGCGCAAGCAAGGGGACTGCGAACGAGCAAACCCTTTTGACGCCGTTGGCGTCCGGTGCTGCGGCTCACAAATAAAAATGAATTGGCTCATTTTTACTTGATTCGCCTTGCTACTTTTCCCGCTCGAAAAAGAAAGACCAGGTTTTTACCTGGTCGTTCTTTTTTATGCTGCTATGGGTCGAGAACCCAACTTTCACCAAACCACAATGCCCTCTAAACCATCTTTCGATGATTCAACGCAATACTCTTCTACAAAATACCATACTATTTCAAAAAACCGTACTTGTAAATTTTCGGTTCTATTTTCATCGCAAGCGATTTCATTCGCTTACGAAGCTTTGAGACAAGCTCCATATAAGTTTCATCATCGGAGCCGCTATTCATGCGGCCTTTTGTTTCTCCTTGAAAAAACTTGCGAATGTCATAAAAACTGGCATCTGGATTTACCTTAGTAACCGAGTGGAAATACTTCCAAAGTTCAAGACCGGCCCCATAAACAGACAACGCTTCACGCGAAAGAACCACATCATTCTCTTTCAAAAAATTAGAGATAAACTCCTGCATAAATTTGCTTTTGAAAGTTTTTTTGCACCCCACTTGTTCACGAGTAAAGGGAATCCAGTGGTTGACGCCATGAGCAGAAGAAATACGATTTTGTCCATGAAACAGCGCATAGACTAGACAATCACCTTGGAACTCAAAATCCATTTTCCATCCATCATTTGGAAAAAGAAACTGATCTCGGTCATTAAGCCAAGTTGCTTCAATAGTATGACGAACTGTGAAATAGATTGCAAAAACTATAAGATTTTTTATTGTAATAGCAGCAATGCGAGATTCTCGCACATCACTCTCATTTGGTTTTAGAACAAAATAAACTCCATTATTATTTTGAAAATCGTTTGGTACAAAACGAAGCCAGCCAATATTAACCTCATCTTTATCAAAAAAAACATGTAACCATTTATTAACTATCTGTTTATCAGAGACAGCATGTATCTTTTTATTACCAATCAATATGCCTTGAGAATTATAGACATCCGTCAAAGTTTCAGTAAATACATTCCTATTTTCCGTATTCCAAACAAAGAAACCTATTGGAAATTGTCCAGAAACATTGTCAAACGTATTTGCAGGAACAATAAAGGAGTTTAACAAATCCGCTTTAAACAAAGCACGAAATTTTGAAAAATTTGGAGCACAAAGAAATTTCAAAGTTGAAAAATTCGCTATTTTACAACAATCTATTTCTTTATAAATTCTAAAAAGAAATTGAGCAAAAAGTTCATTTATACTTTTTCCTAGCTCGGGTAAATACTTATCACGAATTTTCGTTTCAGACAAGCCCTTTCTATTTATTCCAGTTCCAGACGAAGTTCTTTTATTACTAGCTTCCGCATACGGCGGATTAATATAAATCAGCAGTTTCTTCCTTTTTTCCGCATCACTCAAAACAGCCTGTAATTCCTCTGGGCATTTGGAGAAATCATCATTCAAAAAATCAAACTGAAAAATGTGATTTTCCGACATATTCCAGCCATTGTTTACACGGTCCACCATCACATCAATATCCTGCTTATCCAGGGTTGAAACCCAAACATTGTCATAATTCGTCAACCCATTTTCCAAATTTCCAGTCCCAGCACAGCAGTCCCAAACGACATAATCGTCCTGCCATGTTTCTCCCAACACTTTCGCCAAATACTCCTGCGATTTTTCAACCCAAATTTGCGGTGTAAAAAAAGAGCCCTTACGTTCACGAATATCCTGCGGTACAAGCAAATCGCGACGATTGACAATAAACTCCCAATACTCCTCCTTGGGCGGACGTTCATAAATCGCCCAAAACTCCTTGTACGCCTTTTGCTTATCCTTAAAGGCAACAGAAGATACCGTCAAGAAGCCATTTTCGTCAATCTTTTTCGCCAGCTCGTATTTTGTATTTTTCAGAACAACAAACAAATTCTCCTTGATAGACATGTTGTTGTCGGATAGCAGATCCGCCAAAAAGAAATCCGCCGAAATGAGACCAACCTTATTCGCCTTCGCCCAATCAACGGCAATGGTGGGTTTCACTTTATCATTCCACTTTTGGAATACGAACGTAAAATTATTCTTCGTTACAGAAATTTTTTCTGAGACATCCTTTATCGTCTTAAAATTCAGCTGTATAAATTTTTTCAATTCATCGGCATCAGTTGCATAACGAAATAGAATTGAGTTTTCTTCAAGCTTACTTTTGCAGAGATTATAAAGCTGCTTAAATTCCTTCGTCGCATGGTTCGAGGGAGTCACATTCCAGTTAAAGTCGTTTTGGACAAAGACATCTTGCACTTCATGATACTCGATAAAAGCAAATTTTTCCGCATCAAAAGCTCCGATGTACTTGGGCGGCAGATTTTTCTCAAAAGTTCTCTCCTTCCCAATCGTGAGCAACAACTGGACAAACGATTCCAGAAAATCATGCTTCGTCCCCTGTTTCGCTTCGGCCCAAAGAATGGATTTGACATCCGCAATTTCATCTTCAAAGAGGTCCAGTTCATCCCCTTTTGTATTGTGCTTCGCAATAACAAAGTCGATATTCCCCAGCTGAGTATATTTGTAACTCTTGAAGAAATCCTGAGCAACAGTACTCTTCAAGGGTTCTTCGCCAAGCGTCGTGTACTTCATCGTTTTTCTCCAAAACAAAAAAGGGAAGAGCGACAACTCTTACCCTTCGCAGAGAACCTTGGACCAAATAAAAAAGGCGTGAGGTTGAATGCTTTCAAGTCGGGGCTCGGCAAAGCCTGTACACAAAAACAAACAACCCACGCCCCATAAAGGCATCAATACGAGCAGAAAAATCTGCACGCAACAGATGAGCCTACAGTACACCATAGGCTAGCGTGAGCGTCTGCTTATTCCCGTGTACGTAATTTTGCCGATTTCGACTTGAGAATAAGAGATAACTCTTATAAAAACGTCATTCACTGCAGCCGAAGCCGCAGTTTTTAACTATGTCACAAGAAATATATAAAAATTGGCGCGTCTACACGACCAAATACCAATCGGGTCTCACGCCAAGCGCATTTTCGTCGCTTTTCAAATCGCATTCCGGCACATTTCGCCCGACGACTAGTGCGCTATCGAAGTCCGCAACTTTCGCGCCATACACATCCGTCCCGAGCGTATCGCCAATCATCAGCACACGCGCATCTGCGGCAAGCGTCTCCCTTACGCGCTTCCAAATCTGCGGAAACGGCTTTCCCAGATAAAACGTAGAGGAGCCCTTTCCACCATTCGCTTCACAAGCAGATTCGCGACGCAGCCGTTCGCTCAAGGCGCCAGAGACAGGCGCACGCGTACCATCGATTTTCGGCGCCCACGCATCCGAGTTCAGCACAATCAACACCGAATTTTTCCTACGCAAAATGCTCACGGCATGGGCAAACATTTCCTCCGTCGCCGTCGAAGAAGACACTGCGACAATCGGCTCCGCCGGATTCTCGACAGCGCAGATGCCATTATTTTCAAGCACATGCTTCCCCGTTTCGCGACCGATGTAGTAGACTTCGGATAAATTCATCTTCACATTGTCGGAGCCAAGCCACTCCGAGGCACATGTCCACGATACATTCCCAGAGCGCAACTCGCAGGCAAGATTCTTCAAGAGGCTCCCCGATGAAACCGTCTCTTCGGGCTTAAAGTCGAAGCCCCGCTTGTCGGCATCAGCAGCCAAAACAGCATCCACATCAGAAGCGGCATTCGTCACCAGCCGCACCGACTTTCCCCGTTCGCGCAGCAACCGGAACCATTCCAAGGCGCCATCGTAAACAAAACTTCCGCGATTGTACAACGTGCCATAGCCGTCAAAGCAGAACGCATCATAACGGTCAACAATATCAGAAAGGCGCACCTGTTTCGGCACGTCGTCATTCAAAGGAAAAATTTTTTCAGAAATTAAATGCTGATAGCGTCTGTAAATTTCAGTCTCTAAAAAATCCATTAGCGGCGCATCACTCCAAAAGTAAACGAAGAAACATCCTTCTGCCAGCTATCGCGGAACACGACTTTGTTCTTATAAAGTATGGTTGCCGAGACATGGGCAATGTAAGCCCCGGTACCCACCTTGCGATGACGCGAATCCATTAGGTTCCATTTCAAAAAAAGCCTTGTCGGATCCTGCACAAAACGGGAATCGTCGCCTTTTACGTTGACATTCGTCGAAGCGACAAAACTGCCTGCGCTAGAATAAATTTTCACCCCCATCTTGACAGTAAAGTCCGACCGCCGCAAAACCTCGCGACCATTCATCATCAAGGCTTCACGCACAGCCCTTTCAAAACCGTCACCAAACAAATCTACCGCAATTCCCCAGGCATTTTCATTTGGCAACGGAAGCATTTCAGAATCAAACTCTAGCTGAAACAACGAATCCGCATCCAAGGAAACATCAGATTGAACCAATTTCGATGTATAAATTTCCAGTGGATAAAAGCCGTATATTTCCATAAATGGCGACTTTCCGGAAACAGAATTATCCGAAGAATCCACCACACAACCTGTCGCACGGATCGAATCCTGCAAATTCAGGCGATATTCCGAATCCTGGCTAGAATCAAAAACCAGCATGGCTTTCGTATCGTTCGCAGTCCATGTCACAGAAACCGGCTGAAGAACATGAATCGAAGAATCGACACTGCTCCACTGTTCAAATATCGAGGCACAGGCACCGCGGTGTCTGACTCTTTCACTAAAATTCACGAAAAGCGTATCAAGGGAACCATCCCTATGGCAACGCAAAAAGTTATCGACAATCGCAGGCGCCATTCCATCCCTCATTTTCAAGGGAAAGACTACAGAATCCGCCAAATAAAGTTTAGCACTTCCAATTTTAGAAGTCGTGAGTGCTGGGTTCGCAAGCTCAGTCCAATTTGCGAAGTCCTCCTGCATAGATTTAAGATTTACATCAATGCAGCGAGTATCCGTTGAATCCAGCATAAACTTTGAATTCTTGACGCTGTACAATTTCGGGCTTTCCTTAGATGAAAGCCATTCAAAATCCAGACGCTTCAAGACAGAATCCACGTACCCCTGAGACAATCGTCCAATAAAACAAACTCTAAGGGCATCCATGTGCCCATCGCCATCAACATCGTAGAAGCAGTTTTTCTCGGAGCTAGGCGGAATCGGTTTTTGGATAAAAGCAGCAAAGCTTCCGCTGCAAAGCAGAAGCATCACTACGCAAATATTTTTCCAAACCCGATTCATTCAAACCTTCAAATCAAGCCTTGCTACTCAAGATGCCGTAATCACGACCCTCGATTGGAATGACCAATTGCAATTTTGAAAGCACCTTGATATGCTTGTCAAAAACAGCCTTGAAATCTTCCCCGAGAACCTCCTCGTCATCGTGGTCAAGATTATATGCCACAAAACTTCCGTCTGCAAATATGGAAATGCAGCAGTCCCATGTGACATCGTCCTCCAAGACTTCCTGGTCGTCATCACGATCCTGACTTTCAAGCATCAAGAGCGGGCGCGGCGCAGGGATAGCCTCGGCATGTCCGTTTTCAAATATAAAATAATTTCTGCTAACAAGTTCATGCTCCAAAGCCATCGTACTCGGAACACGTTCAAACTCACTGCGCAAACGGCGAATATTCCCAAGGTCATCCTCGTAAGGGTCCTGAAAATCCTCCGGAAGCACAATTTGGTAATAATCGAACTTCTTTCCGCTTGCCGCATAAGTGTCCAGCCACGACTGCGGAGGTTCTGGGCGCATCGTCAAGAAATCCTCGAAAGCATCCAGAATATCCGAAAGTCTGGACTCCCACGGTTCATCCTTCTGCTTCTGGATTAGTTCCATGAAATTTTTCAGGCGTTCCTCTCCCGGAACAGCGGAAAGTTCAGCACTAGGCACATTGGATTCGTCAAATTCGTTCATAAGATTCCTCGAAAAAAATCACCACATTTCAGTTGTCTTTACAGTCAGGCTCATAGCAATGTCCTTTTCGTAATAGGCGGGTTCGTTGATGAAAATCGGCCAGACAGACTTTTTCCCATCCGCTTCACCTTCATAAAGGATGTCTGTTCCGTCAAAGGTGCGGAACAGCTTATCGCCCTTTTTCAATTCGCAATAATCGTGTCCATCCAAATCAGGATGAATCATAGCCTGAATTTCGCTACCGCCCTGCAGTTTCGGGTAGCCAAGATCACGCCACTGTGTATAGACATCCACTTGAATCGGCGAGCGTTTTTGCAGTTCGCCACGGTTCCATTCCTCGGCAAGTTCCAGGTAGCGCTTGACAAGCTTCTCGGAACGTTCAAAAATGGAGGCTTTCAGCGTTCCATGCTGCTGCGGTCCAATTTCCACGCACACATCGGCTTTCGCCACCGTCCCAAAGTACGGCGAAGCGCTACGTTCCTCGGGCTGGTAATAAATCCACGCATCCTCGAATTCCTGAGTCAGTACAGCGGAAGCTCTCATCGTAAACGGGTCTCTCGCCGAAAGTATCAGGCAGTAGCCCATATTCGAGCCCGTATTGTGCACATCAAGCAAAAGGTCGGTACGCGTATTCTGCCCCTTCGGACCATAAATGCGATTCAACTCTCGGGCACGGCGAAATTCGTACTGGAGAGGCTCTGTAGCCACATCCAGGCATGTCTGCGAAAACGCGCGATTCAAATCGAAATCGCGATAACGACGATTAAGGCGCATAGCCTCCGGGTTCGATAGCACAAGCTCCACCTTGGCACTCGGACAAAGCGCGCTGAAGCATTCAGGATGTTCCATCCACTTTTCAACCAGCCGCACTCCTGTACGCTCATTGCCATGGGTTCCACCAGCAACGACAATAGTATTGATTAAGCTCATACTATTATTATAGAAATTAGAAGCGCAGAATGAACCAAAAAATTACATAAAAGCACAAATATCAAGTATTCTAGCCAATACTAGAACGTATGCGTCCAGCTGAAGTAGATGCCATAGAACGACCATTCATTTCCCGTTTTTTCAAGAAGTGGTTCCTCATCTTCGTCATCGTGCATAGTCGCATAGCTGCGATTTCGCCTGAAGGTATAAAGCGTCGATAGCGTATTCGCCTTGTTAAACTTGAAGGAAAGCATCAAGCTCAAGTCTATCGTCATAAAATCACCATCAAAGGTATCCTGAATCAGCCCGTAATCGTTCTTGTCATAATGTCCGCTGAACTCAGCCATGGCCCCCACCATGTTCAAGACCAAGGGCATCTGGTAACCAAGGAAAAAGCTGAAATCGTAAGCCCACCCATTCGCCTTATTGGCGTTTTCCTGCCACTGCCAGACGCGTCCATCATCGACCCCCGTTAAAGCCTCGTACAGGACCTTATAATTGGCAAAAGCGACCACATGGCTCCAGTCGCCCTCAATAAACACACCCGTATCAAACTGGAACGTCCCCGAAAACCACAGGTCATAATGATAATGCGCAAAAGGCGTCAAATCCTTGTAATCTTGCTTATTCCAGTCATAAATGCTCATTCCTTCGAGCACACCAAAAAATGTCCACCCCGAAGCAATAGAGGCTCCGGCATTCAGCACAATAAAGGGAAGAGGCGTAAATTCCACATCGAACTTCGACCCAAACGAAATCGGGGAAAGCTCAAGGGAACCCGTCAGTTCAACGTCCGCACCACTCAAAAGCGGATGCGTTCCCAAGGGAGTCGGAATCGCATACGAGACGTTGTAGCGACCAATCCCCTTTATTCCATCAAAAGGGCCATTCACAGATGAAAAATGGTCGTCGCCTGTTTTCACCTTGTATTTCAGGTAATAGGCGCCATCAAAATTAAAGGACCTTGACCAAGGACCATCACTTGCAAACGCGGCAACAGACATCAAAAGGGCTGAAACAAAAAAGGCTTTCACATTCATTCTCCCCCTCCTTTTTCATCTAATGTATATTTTTTTTAAGGAATTTCAGGGGATTTTTTCAGCCGAAAAAGCCAATTTTTCAAAATTGGTGGCCCAAAATGAAAATTTTTAGCACTTTGGGCCTACATTTCGTTACTTTATTCGTTACAAATTTGCAATTTTTTGAAAAAAAAGCGTTTCCATGTCTTTTTCCATAGGACCAAACATCCGCTTTTTTCGATTTTAGGCCTACGAGGAACAGTGCAAAAGTAAAAATTTGCGCACACCGCCCCAAAACAAGTTAATTTATCCTAAAAACATCAGCCCAAACCATCGTTATTTTGCCATTTGGGCCACCAATTTCACATTTTCGGCGATTTTCGCCCTTAAAATGCTATTTTTACGCCTATGAACATAGACTTCAATCGCCGCCTTTCCATAGCCCCGATGCTCGACTGCACCGACCGCCACGAGCGCTACTTTTTGCGCCTTTTGTCAAGGAACATCCTCCTGTACAGCGAGATGGTCGTGGCAAGCGGGCTACTGCACAGCGACAACACCGACATGTTCCTCGGGCACGAACCATTCGAGCATCCAGCGGTATTGCAGCTGGGCGGCAGCAACCCCGAATTCCTCGGTCGCGCCTCGAAGCTTGTAGAAGCGGCAGGCTTCCAGGAGGTGAACCTCAACTGCGGCTGCCCTTCCGACCGCGTGCAGAACGGCAACTTCGGCGCATGCCTCATGAAGACGAAGAACGTCGTCGCCGATTGCTTCAAGGCGATGCAGGATGCGGTAAACATCCCCGTCTCCATCAAGTGCCGCATCGGCGTCGATGAATTCGACAGCTGGGAATTTTTCACCGACTTCATCCAGACCATAAAGGATGCGGGCTGCAAAATTTTCATCGTCCATGCGCGAAAGGCGTGGCTCAAGGGGCTCTCCCCCAAGGAGAACCGCGAAGTTCCGCCTCTGCATTACGACTTCGTCCACCGTCTCAAAAGCGAGATGCCGGATTTGAACATAAGCATCAACGGTGGCATCAAGACGCTTGACCAGGTCGAAGAGCAGCTGAAGGACCTGGACGGCGTCATGGTCGGTCGCGAAGCCTACGAGAATCCATGGTTTTTGCGCGATGCAGACGAGCGCATCTTCGGCGACATCCGCCCCGAAAGCGACGACCCTGCACAGGTGATTGCAGGCAAGGCGCGCCCCGCCACCCGCAAGACGCTCCTTGAAGCCTACCTCCCCTACGTCGAAAAGGAAACATCCAACGGCTGCCCGGCCACCATCCTCGTGAAGCACCTCTACGGACTTTTCACAGGTCTCCCCGGCGCCCGCAAGTACCGCCAGATGCTGAGCAACGAATCGCCCAAGGCGGAAAAATACGGTGGCACCGTAGCCTTAATCCGTCAGGCGATGGATCTAGTCCGCGAATAGCGTCATCCGAGTCCGCCCATGCTCACGAAAGACATCAAACAGGCCATTCTCAAGCAGAGCTTCAGCCAAGGACAGAAGCTCCCCTCCATCCGCAAGATGGCGGAAAGCCTCGGCGTGTCCACGGGCTCCATCCGCAAAGTCTACTGCGAACTCGAAAAAGAAGGGTTCATCCAGGCGGTCCCCGGCAAGGGCGTTTTCTGGGGAGCCCTCCCCATCGAGCCTAAAATCGCCTCGCTCAAGCAGCAGGATATCCTCGATTCTCAATTCACCAAGGACTTGGAAAACGGTTTCCTGAACGAATTCACTCCGCTTCCAAGCATCAAGGAACTTTCTACACGATACGGGACATCGCTCTACCACATAAGAAAATTCATCAACGAAAAAATCAGCCAAGGGATTCTCAAGAAAAGCGGAAGCAAGTACTCCTTCTGTGAAGAGCGCAAGGCAACCGAAGAAAACTACATTCTCTTCATCCACCGATGCGATGAAAAGGGACACCTGATTATCGACACGGAACGCGAACTCGAAGTATTCCGCGCCCTCACACAATTTGCACAGGAACAGAATATTTTCATTCACTTCGTAGGCTACATCGTCAGTTCCAACAAGCTTGTTACTCGAGGCGGCGTAGAAACTCACATCACCGAAGACAGTCACTGCCTCGGAGCCTTCATCTCGACCTGGCTTGTCAAGAATCCGTCACTTCTCTTTTCGCACTTTTACGCAAGTAACCTTCCAATTTCCGTATGGTGGGAATACTCCGCAGAACTCCTCTCCAAGGTGAAAAAAGACCCCAATAAATGGGCCTACTTCAACGCAGCCTTCGGCAAGAACGCAGGCACCATCGTTGGTAAATTTCTCCGCGAGAAGAAAATTCGCGAAGTAAACTACATTTCCCCGTTCCACAACAACGAATGGTCGCAAAAGAGACTGGAAGGACTGCAGCAAGAAGGTGTCTCGGCAAACATCCTCGTCGACAAGAATTACGACAGTCCCTTCGATGTCATGGACAAAGCGGTCCAACTGGGCCAAACACCGCAGCAATACCTCAAGACGCTCTTAAAAGGACTCCTCGTAAGCGCAAAGCCGCTCCCGTTCGTCTGCGCAAATGACTGGGTAGCAGCAACCCTCATCGAAATGCTCGAATCCGAAGGGAAAAGCCTCCCCTACGTCATCGGCTTCGACAACTCGACAGACAGCTACAGACTCTGCTTCGATTCCTTCGCATTTAACGTCGAGGCCATGGTGAAAGAGGCGCTCTACCATATCATTTCGCCCACAAAATTCGCCTTTTTCAAGAAACAGGTGCAAAATCCGCCCGGAAAAGTCATCGTAAAGAAATAGTAAGTGTTTCTTCTTTAACTTCAAAAAACGGCGATTTCAAGCTAATTTCAGCAATTTCAGCCAAATTTTCGAATCCATATATTTTAATTTATATGCAAACAACGGATTTTTTTTCATATCCGTCCTTTACACACAAAAAACGAATTACTATATTTGCGAACATAAAATCAACAACCCCGGTTTCCGGGATACCCAAAAAGAGGTTAAAATGTCTACAGTTATTCGTCTCGCCCGTTTCGGCAAGCGCCACAACCCGATCTACCGCGTCGTTGTCATCGACAACCGCAAGGCTCGTGACGACAGCTTCATCGAACAGGTCGGTTTCTACAACCCGAACCTCAAGCAGCCGGAAGTCCGTTTCGAACAGGAAAAGGTTCTCAAGTGGCTCTCCGTCGGCGCCCAGCCGTCCGACACCGTCAAGTCCCTCCTCAAGAAGGTCGGCATCACGGACTTGTTCCACGAAATGAAGGCCAACCGCTCCATCGAAGGCAAGGCTCCGGTCGCCCGCGCTGAAAAGGCCAAGGAAAAGAAGCTCGGCCCGAAGGCTCAGGCTCGTCTCGAAGCTGAAAAGGCTGCGAAGGAAGCTCCGGCCGCCGAAGAAGCCCAGGCTTAATCCAGCTTTCAAGGGAAGTCCTGTGCAAAAAGCACGGGACTTTTTTGTGCAAAAACAAAACATTCATTTTCCAACAAATAGCTTCGCAAATGTCCGACTCAGAGGAATTTATCACAGTCTGCCAGCTCATGCGCACCCATGGCGTCAAAGGCTTCATCAAGGCTATGCCCTTGACCTACGATGTCACGCGTCACGAGAGTCTCAAGAACGTCATCGTCAAGAAGACGAACGGCGAAAAAGTCGAGCTGACTATCGAGGATTCCAGGCAGGCGAACGACCTGTGGCTGTTGAAGTTCGAGGGCTACGATTCCCCGGAATCAGTCCAGCCGCTGGTGAACGGAGACGTGATGATTCCCGAATCCGAACGTCTACCGGCGCCCGAAGGCGAGTTCTACCTGGACGAGCTTGAAGGCTTCCGCGTTCACACTGAGGACGGCCGCGACGTAGGCGAAGTCATCGAGGTGCAGGAACTGCCCACAGTGGACGCCTTCCGCATCAAGTTCGACCTGGAGTTCCAGGGCGAATTCAGCAGCAAGGAAATTCTAGCCCCGTGGATTGACGATTGCATCACATCAATCGACAAGGAAGGCGAATTCATCGTCGCGAACGCAGACTACCTAAAGTCCATGTGTCCGGAGGATCGATGAAAATCGACTGCATCACCATCTTCCCCGAGATGTTCTCGCCGATGAAGAGTTCCATCATGGGACGCGCCCAGGCAAACGGACTGTTCGAATTCAACACAGTCTACCTGCGCGACTTCGCGGTGAACGCCTACGGGCAGGTGGACGATGTTCCCTACGGAGGCGAACCGGGCATGGTACTCCGCCCAGAACCGCTCGCAAGGGCGATTCGCAGTACTGGAGTCAAGGAAGACGGCGGCAAAGTCATCTACCTGACCGCAGATGGGGTTCCCTTCACGCACAAGATAGCGAAGGAGCTTTCGCAGGAAAGTCACCTGGTGCTTGTCTGCGGACACTACAAGGGAATCGACGACCGCATCCGGCAGACCGAGGTCGATATGGAAATTTCCATTGGAGATTTCGTCGTCAGCGGAGGTGAACTGCCGGCCATGCTCGTAACAGACGCCGTAGTGCGACTGCTGGACGGGGCTCTCGGCCACAAGGAATCCGGAGAAACGGACTCTTTCGCGCAGGGCGTACTGGGATGGCCAGTCTACACACGCCCCGAGGAATTTGAAGGAAAAAAGGTGCCGGAAGTGCTCCTTTCGGGCCATCACAAGAACATTTCTGAGTGGCGACGCCAAGAATCGTTAAAAAGAACGCAAGAAAGGCGTCCGGACATCTTTGAAAATCTTAAAATAAATACTAAATTTGGCGACAAATAAAACGAGGTACACTATGTCCCTGAACATTGAAGCAATCCAAAATGAAAACGTGAAGTCCGACATGCCGGATTTCCGCGCCGGTGACACCGTCACTGTGAACGTCAAGGTTATTGAAGGCACCAAGGAACGTATCCAGCCGTTCAAGGGCGTCGTTATCCAGCAGAAGAACTCCGGCATTGGCAGGACGCTTACCGTCCGTAAGATGTCCGGCTCTGTCGCTGTCGAACGTATCTTCCCGGTCAACTCTCCCCGTATCGACTCCATCGTCCTCGATCGCGGTGGCAAGGTCCGCCAGGCTCGCATTTACTACATGCGCAACCTTCGCGGTAAGGCTGCTCGTATCGAAGAACGTCAGGCTTAATAGCCGGTTCGTCCGAGGGTAACCAATGCCTGCGGGACTTTCCCGTACAAGTTTAATCCCGCCCACGCGGCTTCGCGTGAAGGCGGGTTTTGTCGTATCTACCCCACAAGACGAAAAGAAGAAAATCATCCTGGTTAATTCCGGCGAACTTGTCGCTATAGACAAAAATGCGGGAAACAAGGTTATTTTCAACATTCTCCCAGGAAATCTCATCGGAGTAGCTTCCCTTCTGGAACGCGAACCGATGCGTTATAGTATTGTCGCAAAAGTAGATTCCGACTTGACAATCATTGACGACAGCTGCATGGATTCGGAGCTCAAGTCTCTTCCCGTGTGGCTCTTAGGTGTCATCAAGTCGATTTCGGCAAGGACTCACAAAATCAAGGACGCATCCAAAAGCGCTAAAGTAACAAACCCAGTCAAGAGTTTGGCAACATTCTGCGCAAGCATCCCAAGCGGCGAAACCCGTCCCATACAACAGCTTCTGAAAGAATTTTCGTGGCTTACACGAGTTCCTCAAGCCGTGGCTGCTCAAGCGCTCCAATCGCTCATTCGAAGGAAAATCGTAATCTTCTTCAAGGACAGGCAAAAGATTCAAGTGCCAGATGCCAATCTGCTCCAGGTCTACGCCGATTACCTCGATTCAGTAGAAAACGAAACGACCTGGTATCCATTCAAGCTGACCATTGAACAAAAGAAAGTTCTCGTTCTCCTATCCACTCTTGACCAAGGAACCGAAAAAGACGGCTCCGGCTGGATAACCTTTTTCAAGGAACACAACCAGGACATTTCCATTACCGAATGGTTCAAGCTTCAGCAATACGGATGGTTCCAAAAGACCGATGCAAGCCTTCTAGCGCTAGACTCGGATAAAGTCAACTACTACCTGCTCGCGCTACGTTTCGAATCCAACATAAGGGGAAGAGTGTAATGTACCTCAAAAAAGGCGAATACCTCTGCCTCGAAGGCGAAGCTTGCGATACCATCTATATCGTTAGAAGCGGTCTTCTCGACGCCAGCTCCCGCAGTGACATTCCTAACAGGCGAAGTCGTATTTTCGGTCCCGGATCAATTATTGGCGAAGTCAGCATGCTCAACGGAGAGCCTAACGAATACACCATCAAGGCCATCGAAAACAGCGACCTCATCACCATCACGCCAAGTCTTCTGCAAGCAACCTTGGCAAAGCAACCTTCCTGGATAAAGTCCATTCTCACATTCCTCCTGCACAGGCACAAGATTGCACGAGAAAACAAGCGCAAAAACGACTACATCCAGTCTTTTCCGTCGCTCCTGTATCTCATTTCGCAAAGTGTCAAACGCAAACACAGTGACGCCATTTCCAAAAGCGATCTGTACAAGGGAATGCAGGCCTATTCCTGCATTGACCACCCAGAAATAGACAGGCTCCTGAATCTACTCGAAGAGTTTGACCTGCTCAGAAAACAAAACCAGATTGTTTATGTGGAAAATGCGCAAATTATAACGCTGCTGTACGAAGCACTCCGGCATAGAGCCATTTACAAGACAATTTCTCCCCATATTCTTTCACTTACCGACCAGGCAATATTGACATCGTTCGTCAATATTGCGCGCGAAGAGGAAAACATCAATAAAAATGGCACATGTGCGGTCGGCACGCAAAAGCTCATTGACGAAGTAAAAAAATCCATGCACGGCATGTCACTCACATTCCGTAACATAGAAACACTCGTCCAAAAAAGAATTCTAACCGCAAACGGCTCCATCCGTAACGCAACTCTCAACGACATCCCCTCCTTCTCCGCTGATTTCGACAAGATCCTCGACTTGCTAGAGCTAAACAAAATTTTTCCGCAGCTTGACAAGAAACTGGTTATTTAAAATTGCGAATGAGTGATTTGTAAACAGGGATAGCGGCGAGAGATGTATCTTGCGAATGCGAGACGTTTTCGCAGAGGCGAGATGCGTTCGCGGGGGCAAGATGCGCGGAATTAGTGAACAGTGAAGAGTGAAGAGCGACAGCGATTTGCATCTGGAGATGTATTTTGCGAATGCGAGACGTTTTCGCAGAGGCGAGATGCGTTCGCGGGGGCAAGATGTGCGGAAGTTGGCGGTTGAGAGATTTTCCGCTAAATCCAGCACAGTCATCTCGTGCCCCTCCTTTAGGGAGCAGTCATCCCGGCCCCCGAGCCGGGATCTCGCCTGAATTTTTGGGAACCAAGGTAACGCAGCGCAGCAAGTCGCAGTAAAACGGTTGCATTCATTTGGAAAAAAACGCTATAGTCGCATTCATACGGACCAAACGAGGCTAAATGCGGATTTAATCCGTATATCGGGCAGGCTAGTGGCTGGTGCCGCAAACGCTTTTACATGCCACAAAACACAAAAGCTTCAACATACACAAGCACTTTCACCAGCCAAAATTCTATTTCGCCACATTTGGCTGGTGTCCTTTATCGCATTTTTCAGCTAGACACCAGCCAAGGTACAATTTGCGTGCGTTTGGC
>JAZLIJ010000276.1:0-40746 GCA_045617325.1 Fibrobacter sp. | reverse complement strand
GCAACACTCGCGGCGATACTTTTTCTTTTGAAAAAATGTTTCATCAAGACGCAATATAAAAAACTCCACCTGCGATGATGGAGTTTTAGACGATAGCTTTTCAGAAACAAAAGCGGAACTTTGGCAGAATTACTTTATCTGGCGAACGAGACGAAGACCTTGGTAAACAAAATCGTTTGTTTTTTTATAATCACAGTGAGATCCAAAACTTAACGAATCTAAGGAAGAAGACAAGAATCCACCTTTGCAAGAAAGAACCTCGTCATCAAATAAACTTTCACCAGGCATCATTACATTTTCGCAAACAAGTCCCAAAATATCATAAAGTCCATAATCATTAGATTTCAACAGACCAACAGGGCGTGATTTTTGACGTCTTCTACCACAGGAATACTTTAACCAGTCTTTTTCATAAGGTTTTGTCGGAATAAAATCCTTCAAAGGGTCATCTGGATCAACGAAACCAAACCATGCATACAGCGAGGCAAACGTCGAATCACGTTTACTCCCCCAAAAATAATTAACATTTGTTTTACCACCACGAGCAAAAGCCATCCATTCATTGTAATAAGGCAATCGATAACCATCCGCACTTTCATCAACACGAACAGTAACATACGCAGATTCATCATTTTCATTCAACAAAAAACTTTCATTTCTTATTCCAAAACTACCATCTTCACTGATTTTCATGGACTTCCAATTTTCAGCTTTTTCAAAAGTATAGACCGTCTTCAACCCATCGCGACGACTCCGTTCATTTGCATAAACCAGTGCATAATATGGAGAGATTTTTATAGCAGCAGAATCATGAACATCGCATAAATCACCTTTTTTCACCATTTTCTTTTTATTTATCCAAAAATTTTGTTTATCAAAACCTTTTTTTTCCTTTTCAGGAATAGAATCCCATAATGTCTGTATGAATTCACATTCCGTTACTTTATACTCATCAACAAGTAAAATTTCATTAATATTTTCATACCTTAGAGAATCTAAATAAACAACGCTTTGAGGACCAAAGCTCAAAAAGTGTGTTGACACCGATTTTTTCCGTTTAAAATCACCATTGTGCCCCAACAAATGTTTCTGCGTTGACAAATCAATATATTTCATCCCGACAAGGAGATTGAACGTAACCACATGGCCGATTTGAGTCACGTACTGAATCTTTCCGTTTTTCACGTAGTTGCCGGAATTCAGTTGAATGCAGTCGCCCACCTTTTCGTAAGAGAAATCCTTGACTTTCCAAAGTCCCTTATCAGAGCCATCAACGCAGATGGTGTGAACGGTATTTTTCTCCATCTCGAGCCAAACAACGGAATCTTTCAGCGGAATATGGAACGTGTCTTGAGCAGCAGAAAGCGACTTTGAATGCGGCTTGGCGGCAGCACCTTCTGCGGAAACAGTGGTAGCCGCAATAGGCACAACACGCGTAACAGGTGCAGCAGAAACTAACGCGGTAAAAAAAGCGACATTCGCAGCAGCAAAAACAACTGTCGTCGCGATACTTTTTCTTTTGAAAAAATGTTTCATCATGGAGCAATATAAAAAACTCCACCCGCGATGATGGAGTTTTAGACGATAACTTTTCAGAAACAAAACCGGAACTTCGGCAGAATTACTTTATCTGGCGAACGAGACGAAGACCTTGGAAAATAGGAGTCATCGGATTCACGCTCACATCGCAATGATTACCAAAATTCAGTTCTTCAAGAGAAGATGTCAAAAAGCCGCCTTTGCACGAAACAACCTCGCCATTAAACCGACTTTTTCCCGGCATCAAAACATTTTCGCATACAAGGCCCAACATATCGTAGAGTCCATAAGCATTTGGTTTCAACATACCAACAGGACGAGAATCTTGCAGCCATCGTCCACAAGAATACTTCAACTTTATTTTTTCAGACATGATATTTTCATTCAGTTTCATGTACATGTCGTTAGGATTTTTTTCGCCAAACCATGCGTACTTGGACGCCTCTGAAGAATCCCTAGAATTCGGCCATATCGTTCTACGGGTATTTTTTCCACCACGAGCAAGAGCCATCCATTCATCATAATACGGCAAGCGATAGCCGTCAGCATCAGCATTTGTCTTCACACGAATGTTTTTAGGATTTTCAGCTTGCGATGAAAAAAATTCATATCCTCTAGTATTAAAACTTCCATCGCCATACATCTTAAACGACGACCCAATATCATCCGTTATTTCCAATTCATACACAGGCTTATATCCATCACGTATACTTCTATTATTTGCATACACAAGCGCATGGTACAAGAAAACCCGAACAGCAGCAGAATCATGAGCATCGCAATATCCATTCTTCAATACAGATTTCTTTTTTTCAATCCAAAAATTAAGATTATCATGCAAATTTTCATCCTTCTGCGCAGGAATTGAATCCCACAACATTTGAACAAATTCACATTCAGTCACCTTGTATTTGTCAACAACAAGAACCTCGTCTATTTTTTCATTTCGAAGCGAATCATAATAATGGCGCACCCCCGATCGCAGGACCTTGTATTCATTGAACCCCAGCAAATGTTCCTGCGTTGACAAATCAATATATTTCATCCCGACAAGGAGATTGAACGTAACCACATGGCCGATTTGAGTCACGTACTGGATTTTCCCGTTTTTCACATAGTTGCCGGAATTCAGTTGAATGCAGTCGTCCACCTTTTCGTAAGAGAAGTCCTTGACCTTCCAAAGTCCATTATCGCTGCCGTCAACGCAGATAGTGTAATCCGTATTCTTTTCCATCTCGAGCCAAACAACAGAATCTTTCAGCGAAATATGGAACGTGTCCCGAACAGCAGAAATCGACTTTGAATGCGGCTTGGCGGCAGCACCTTCTGCGGAAACAGTGGTAGCCGCAATAGGCACAACACGCGTAACAGGTGCAGCAACAAATGCCCTTAGCGGCGTATTTTGCGAAGAAGCTTCATGCAGCACCGGGACAGAAACCGCAAACACAACTGCAAAAAATGCAGCAACCAACGCGATAAGTACCGCAACACTCGCAGCGATACTTTTCCTTTTGAAAAAATATTTCATCAAAACGCAATATAAAAAACTCCACCTGCGATGATGGAGTTTTAGACGATAACTTTTCAGAAACAAAAGCGGAACTTCGGCAGAATTACTTTATCTGGCGAACGAGACGGAGACCTTGGAAAGGCTTTACAGCTCCATTCCTTGCATCACAATGAGTGCTAAGATTCATGTTTTCAAGTGAATCTGATAAAAATCCTCCTTTGCATGTTGTAAATCTCTCATAACTATACAGATTTTTATTCTCCAATATAACGTTTTCACAAACAAGCCCCATCATGTCATAAAGTCCAAATGCATTGGGTTTTAATATTCCTACGGGTTGAGAATTTTGTTTCCATTCTCCACACGATTCCTTTTTCCATTCGTCACTTCTTGTTAAAATAGGAGCATCAGAATCATGGACACCAAACCATGCATATTGAGCAGCTTTAACAGAATCTTTTGAGTCTCCCCAAATATTGTCATAGTTTTTTTCGTCACCACCTCGAGCAAGAGCCATCCACTCATCATAATACGGCAGGCGAAAACCATTAGCATTTTTATTTATTGTTACAAAAGCCATATTCCAATCAGAATTTGATTTGAAAAAAGAGAATCCCTTTATATAAAAGTCAGCATTCTTTCTATTGGACGAAAAATTATTAGGATTATCGTCTATCTTTAACGAATAAACAGGAGTTAAGCCGTCCCTCATACTACGAAGATTTGCATAAACAAACGCATCATATAAATATACCCGAACAGCGGCGGAATCATGTGCATCACAAGTCCCATCTCTTTCCATAAATCTCTTTTTTTTTATCCAAAAATTATAATTTTCAGGATATTTTTCATTTTGTTGTACAGGAATTGAATCCCACAGCATTTGAACAAATTCACATTCCGTCACCTTATAGACATCTACGGCAAGTATTTTGTTCATTTTTTCGAATCGTGCAGCATCACGATCACGTATTTGCCCATACCGATTGGTACTAATATTAACCATTGAGTATCCAAGCAGATGATTATACTTTGACAAATCAATATATTTCATCCCAACAAGGAGATTGAACGTAACCACATGGCCGATTTGAGTCACGTACTGAATCTTTCCATTTTTCACGTAATTGCCGGAATTCAGTTGAATGCAGTCGCCCACCTTTTCGTAAGAGAAATCCTTGACTTTCCAAAGTCCCTTATCACTGCCATCAACACAGATGGTGTAATCTGTATTTTTCTCCATCTCGAGCCAAGCAACGGAATCTTTCAGCGGAATATGGAAAGTATCTTGAGAGGCAAGATTTTTTTCTGAAGCCAAATTTTTTTCTTTTAAGATTTCACTTTTTTTTACAACAGCCTTCGGGCCATTGGTTCTACTATGAGCGTCAACAAAGGCCCCATTCATTTCAAATTCATGATTCGCAATTGCAAAAGATGCAATGCAGCAACAAAAAAAAGTCTCTATTTTCAATCGCATTATTCTTCATTTCCTAATATTAATATTCTATGTGATTACATTTTTGATACGAGCGCAAGCAATCCCATTGTTTTTCTGTAACAAAAGCTCCATTATATGTTATTTTTTCGCCAGCACCAGTTCTTGATACCAACAAAGGTCTATATCGCAGTCGTTGCCCAGCAGGATGCGCCCATCCCATTAAATTACTCTCATCTACTGCAAACTTATATTTAGCAGGATTATATCCAAATATATCTTTCTCAACATAATTTAAAGCAAACGTTGGATCATCATCTGCAATATACAAATCACTCAAACCAAAAGAGTGACCGATTTCATGAACGATAACGTTTAAAGAAACTTTTCCTTCAGTATGTCCTCCCCAGACAATACCTCCCGACACCACTTTTTGTCTTGAACTCAAACTCGTCGTTCGTTTTTCCAAATATCCGTGATTAAACTGAACAATACGATCTGCGGCATCAGGCGAAAAAGGATGAACATCGGCATAAATAGTATACGCACATCCATTTTTTAAACGAGTAACTCCAGAAATAGCCGCGGTAAACACATTTAAATTTTCATCAATATTTTTCGCGCTCACACGTACAGTTCTTTCTCCTCCACCACAAGAACTCTCATCAAGAGTCATTTCTAAATCATTTCTTTTTTCATACTCCAAAGCCTTTTTAAACGCTGCATAATTATTAAATACATTTTGCCCCCCCTCAAAAGACCATTGTACACGCATTTGATTTATCGCTAAAACAATATGATTATACTTTATCTTATCATACTTTATTGAGTAATTACTCTCCGCAGTCAAATATAACCTTTCTTCCGTAGAACAATCTTTAGTACCTTTTTTCAAACAACCATTATAATCATCAACAGACGTTGAATATATACGTTCTTCCTTTCCATATCCAAATTCATCCGTAGAATTTATATAATCAAATATCAAATCCCAATTAGGAGTGCTATTCAAATCATTCATATCATATGCAGAAGATACATCCACAAGTATAGGATTATCTAGTCCAATGTCACTAGGTTTCTTTTCTATAAAACGTCCCTCCACCACAGCCTGCCTCATAATCTCATTAAACTTTTCCTCAACCTTTTTCTTTGTATAACATCCATTCTTTCCATCTTTTATACAGCCGGGAGCATCATCATCTCCAAACTGAACGTATATAATTTCTCTAGGTGGATCCAAAGTATAAGGTATTATGTGCAAATATCGTTCCACGTCCATATCATCATAATACACGGCATAATCTCCCGCCGGCAAAGAGACCTCATCAATACAATCTTCTTTTAAGCAAATATCCTTAGCGGAAACAACATCTTCCTCCACTATTTCACCATTTTCATCAACTTTATGCAAATGATACATTTTCTTAGTCTTTGGATCAATCCTTATTTTCACATTCGCCAGCTCATTCCGCTTCACAGAGACATACACATCACTCCCTCGCAAAGGAGCCTCACCATCATCAAAAATAGCATAAGGATCCATATCAAATCCATATTTGTAATCATCTGATTTTAAAAACCATGCAAGAGTCTGAGTCCAATCAAATGTAACAACATCACCATCTCCATACGATTCAGACTTGAAAATTTTGTCAAACGGAGGCAATTCACGCCAATCATACGTATAATCATTTGGATCATTAGGAACAGGTTCCACTTTTCCCTTCTTGGTATCATCCTCATCACACGATGCTAACGCGAATACACTCAACAATACTACTAAAATTTTAATCAACTTTTCAATCATATTTTACTTTCTCGCCTCATATTCAAATTTATCTGTTACATCTTTCATGTATATCACAATAGCATGCTCATGATTTCCTGCATCCTGTGGACGCATCGTGAATAAAATTGGCTTTCCCTCTGTTTCAGTCATCGTTTGGAAAATACATTGTCCATTTTCGTCACCATTGCGATAAACATCAAATTCAACAGGTTCTTTAGTCAATCGATTTCCATCCTTATCTGTAGTCCACAATTTAACACGCGCTTTTTTCATTTTTTTCGTGTATTTATTCCTTTCTATCGTTGCCTTCCAAACCCTAGCATATGGAGATTTCTTAAGATACTTCCTGTGATATTCTCCCATAACAGCATTAATCAAGGGAACAGAATGATCTGCAGCAACCACCTTTCCTTCATCATCCAATACGCCAAAGGTCGCACTCTGTGTTGTCAACGCGTATGCATACGCACCTAATGCCACAGTTTCCTTTTCTCGCTCCATTTCCAAAATATCATTCAGCGGAGTAGAAGCCCCCTTAATCCCCTTGTCCAGCAAATGCGACTTTTCGTCAAGGTTAATTCCGGCATCATAGTTCATGAACTCATTTTTACCTTCGGGGTTGCTCTCGTTTGCAAACTTCGGGTCACCGACATAGATGCCCGTACCAGCATAGGATTTTGAGAAAGAGGAATTCTTGGCTGTATAGCCGGCAACGATTTCATCAGCACAAGCACCGGAGCACCCTCCCGCGACATTTTTCCAAAAGATGCTATTTCCAACGGTTCCTTTCGCGGTTCCTGCAATGGCGCCATTTTTAACAGTCGCGCCATTTGCAAACAAAGTCGCATTCCAAAGATTCAAACCAGCATTATCGTTATTGATTGCGCCGCCATTACCGGCCGCAGAATTGTTGTAGAAGATGGCGTTACCAATATACGTGTTACCACCATCGAGTTCGACTGCGCCACCATTTTTAGAAGAGGCATTGCTCTTGAATATCACGTTTTGCATATTCGTCTCGCCCTGCGTCGCAACAGCACCACCATTGCCTGCGGCACCGTTACTCGTAAAATGCACCGTTTCAAGGTTCAAGATTCCATTTGCAGCAAGGCCTCCGCCATTACCACCTGCGTTCGATGAAGAAATGGCCACATTCTTCAAATTCAACCTTTGAACATTGGAATGAATCGCGCCACCATCACCCAAGTTAAAGCCATCCGAAAAATGCAAACCAGTCATGCTGCGCGGAGAACGCCCTTCCACTTCGACATGCGCACTTTTTCCAAGGTTCACATGCGGCAAGTCAAGTTCAGAATTCAAGTCCCAGATATCACCCGTATAGCCGACCAGTTCAAAGCCAACCGTCCACGGGACAACTCCATCCGTAAAATTGTCGGACACATCCCACACTCCGCCAACCATATTGATTTCGCGGCCTGTTGTCTTGGCTATTTTAAGAGCCTCTGCAAAGGTGCCTACAGCTGTCGCAGCAGAGGAACCATCACAGCCATCCTTGCAATTCATCTGCGGATTCCAATAAACGCGATATTTTTCATTTTTTACAAAGTCAAACACATAATTTGTCGTAAAAGTCTCCATCGGAAATCCAGATATTAAATCCTGAGAAACAGAAACTGTCACAGACTCCTTTGTAGACGGGAGATTCACGGTGGTAGAAGTCTTTCCATTCACCTTGAATGTCGCATTTTTCACATAGACAAACATTTCTACAGAAGACGTTTCAAGCGGAAGTTGCGAACGATAACGATACACTCCCGACTCAAAAAACGGTCCAAAATGTTCCTCGCTATGAGAGATTTCCTCTGCACGCGGAGGCTGTGACACCGTTGATTGGGGCTCCATCAAGAATTTATGCGCATACACGCTACCAACCAAATGCGTACGCGAAGGAATGCGGACAGTAGCTCCTGGAGCAACAATTTTACCAAAGTAAATACCGTCCGTTCCCAAGTTAACTGACTCACCGCCTATTTTCCAAGTAACTTCGTCAGCGTTTCCGCCAATGATAGTTGAATGGATACGGTCGCCAAAACGCACATTTTTCGCAACGGAAATCGTAATCGGACCAGTAGTCATGTCAAAGGTAAATTCTGCATCCGGTTCGGTAACAAAGTTGCTAAAATTATATGTACCAGAAGTAAGTTTCACCTTGGAACGATGATTCGCATAGAAAGAATCATAATTGCCTGGGGCAAGCGTAATAGACTCATCAATTCCTACAGATACATGGGTAAAACCAGCCATTATTCCAGACAAGCTAACTACAGGTTTTTGCAAATCAGCTTTGTTTTTTGATGCAGCAAAAACGTTATTCTGTTCCGTGCAGAGTTTTACAAAGCGCAGATTTCCTGACACATGAGCACGTTCACGCAAGAAGCATTCATTTGACGATTCCACATCGCCATATATTTTGGAATCTGCACCAAGTTCCAATTTAGAACCAAACACATTTCCCAAAGCCATGGAATAATCACGGAAATCAACTTCATCTGCAATGACAACATAATCAAGATAGTTGCCATTTGTTGTTACCGTAGAACCTTCGCCAACAGGCTCCACGACATAAGACTTGCAATCAAGGCAATTCAAGCTAACATCAGAAAAAAAGACGGAACCATTGCTCTTACCAAAGTTAAACTCTAAACGAGCATCATTCACATCGCCAGATTGCATCTTAAAAGTTCTTGTCAAAGTGCGGCCACTTTCTGTAGCCACGATTTCGCCGAACTCAGCAAAAGCATCATAGGGCGCACCATCGCGACCTATACGGATTTCGGTCTTTTTCTGCGCACCGACACCTTGTAAAAAGAATTTCAGTTCATACGTTTTTCCAAACTGGAGTTCAATATTCCGTCTCGTCAGTTGGACATTCCAATAATCTGAACCACCGTTTGCAACAGACACTGTTCCGTTAAAAAAAGTTGCATACGCACCTTCGTATGTAGCGAAATTCCACTCAGAATAAGGGAAATCCATTGCAAAAACATTGCCTACGGCAAGCGCCAAAACAGCTAGCCGAGAACAAAACCCATCCATTCTCATTATCAATCCTCTTTTTTGAGGCCATATTTAGAATAAGACGAACAAATTTTCAACTATTATTTTGTTTGTAAGTTTTTTTACAAGAAGCTGTTTTTTATTTTTACATACAAAGAAATAAAATTCAACTATATTCTTTTGTTAAAAAAATTTCCCCGAAAGTTCACATCACTTTCGGGGAATTTTCATTTTGCAATAGTGCGAACGGGCGTTTAAATACTGTCGATGATTTTATTAAAATCATCGACAGGCCGCATCCACTTCTTAAGAAGTTCCGCCTTCGGGATGTAGTAGCCGCCGATATCAGCAGCGACACCCTGGGCGCTTGCAAATGCACCGACGATTTCCGCTTCGTTTGCTTCCAAGGCACTAGCGACAGGCGCAAACTTTGCAGCGAGTTCCGCATCGTCCTTCTGGTTCGCAAGTTCGCGGGCCCAGTACATGGCGAGGTAGAAATGGGAACCGCGGTTGTCGAGTTCGCCAATCTTGCGAGCCGGCGTGCGGTTGTTCTCCAGAATGCGACCGTTCGCGGCATCCAAAGTATCGGCCAAGACTTTCGCCTTCTTGTTGCCCGTCGCGAGGAACACCTGTTCAAAGGAAACGGCAATGGCGAAGTATTCGCCAAGGGAATCCCAGCGGAGGTAGTTTTCGGCGAGGAACTGCTGCACCTGCTTCGGAGCACTTCCACCTGCACCTGTTTCAAAGAGGCCGCCACCTGCCATCAACGGCACAATGCTGAGCATCTTTGCAGAAGTGCCCACTTCCAGAATCGGGAAGAGGTCCGTGAGGTAGTCGCGCATGACGTTACCTGTAACGCCAATCGTATCGAGGCCAGCTTTTGCGCGAGTCATCGTTTCGACAATGGCCTTGCGCGGGCTCAGAATCTTGATGTCGAGGCCCGTGAGGTCGTGTTCCGGCAAGTAGGCTTCCACCTTCTTCTGGATTTCACGGTCATGGGCACGTTCCGGGTCGAGCCAGAAAATCGCCGGAGTATTGGAAAGGCGAGCGCGCGTCACGGCAAGCTTCACCCAATCCTTCACGGGAGCGTCCTTCGCCTGGCACATGCGGAAAATATCGCCCGCTTCCACATCCTGCTGCAAGAGCACTTCGCCCTTTGCGTTCACCGCACGAATGATACCCTTGCCCTTCGCGACAAAAGTCTTGTCGTGGCTACCGTATTCTTCTGCACCCTGAGCCATGAGGCCGACGTTCGGGACAGTGCCCATCGTCTTCGGGTCGAATGCACCGTTCTTCTTGCAGAATTCAATCGTTTCGTCGTAGATGCCAGCGTAGCAGCGGTCCGGAATGCAGGCAACGACTTCTTGCAACTTGCCTTCCTTGTTCCACATGCAGCCGGAATTGCGAATCATCGCAGGCATGCTGGCGTCGATAATCGTATCACTCGGCACATGCAAGTTCGTAACACCCTTCGCAGAATCAACCATCGCCAAATCCGGGCCAGCTTCAAAGCATTTATCAAGTGCCGCGCGAACCTCGGCTTCCTTGGCGTTACCTTCCAGGCGCTTGTACAAGTCGCCAAGACCGTTGTTCGCATCGATGCCAAGTTCCTTGAACAGGTCCGCATACTTCGTGAACACGTCCTTGAAGAACACGCGCACAAAGGCGCCGAACAGCACCGGGTCACTGACCTTCATCATCGTTGCCTTCAGATGCACGGAGAAGAGGAGACCCGCAGCCTTTGCATCGGCCATCGTTTCGGCGATGAACTTTTCGAGAGCGGCCATGCGCATCACGGTCGCATCGAGGATTTCGCCCTTCAAAAGCGGCTTGGCGGCGCGGAGTTCCGTAACGGAGCCGTCAGCTGCAACAAATTCAATCTTGAACGTATCGGCTTCGGCCATCGTGATGGACTTTTCGTTGCCGTAAAAGTCGTTTGCGCCCATGCTCGCGACGCGAGTCTTCACGGATTCGTTCCATACACCATTGCTGTGCGGATTGTTGCGGGCGTAGTTCTTCACGGCGTTAGGAGCGCGGCGGTCGGAGTTGCCTTGGCGAAGCACCGGATTCACAGCGGAACCCTTCACCTTGTCATAGCGGGCGCGAATCACCTTTTCTTCGTCAGTCGCCGGAGCATCCGGATAATCCGGCAACGCGTAACCGTTCTTCTGGAGTTCGGCAATGGCAGCCTTCAGCTGCGGAACACTTGCAGAAATGTTCGGGAGCTTGATGATGTTGGCACTTGCATCGAGCGTGAGCTTACCGAGGAAGGCGAGGTCATCCGTAACAGGCTTGCCTGCAAAAGTCGTACCTGCCGGGAGCGTATCGGCAAAAGCCGCGAGAATTCGGCCCGGAAGGGAAATGTTCTTTGTTTCGATATCGATATCCGCAGTTTTTGCAAAGGCGGTTACGATCGGGAGAAGCGATTGAGTCGCCAAAAACGGGGACTCGTCTGTAAGGGTATAGTAAATCTTGGTATTCATACGGGGGTAAAGATAGAAATTCAAACGACGGCAACTCCCGCGGTTATTGACTTTTTGGCAACATTTTTTTCATTCCGCACTCGCATTTTACACCAAAAAAAAGTGATTTTTTAGACAGCCTCCGCAGGGAATCCTTTTTCCTGAAAGGCTACGAATATATATTATAGATGTATGGAATTCCATTAGGGAAGTTTGGGATGAATCAGAAAATTTATAGCGCCATCATGGCCGCAACATGCCTCTTGACAGGCACCGTCTTTGCAGCGAGTTACAACCCGCCAAGCGCAGCCGTTTCAAAAATCAATAGCTACCGCAGTTTTTCGGAACTCACCAGTGCCGCAAGCGGCATGGACATCGACCAGTACACAAGCAACATGACCACCTGGCAAATCGCAAACGGCGGCTTTTACAAGGCCATGGCAAGCAAGTACAAAAGCGCCTACAGCGGCGGTCAAAAATCGGAATGGCGCGCCAAGGACGGAGGCGACCTGGGCACCATCGACAACGACGCGACCATCCAGGAAATGCGTCTGTTAGCGACACGCTACAAGGAAACGACAAACGGCAACTACAAATCCACATTCAAGAACAGTTTCAACAAGGCCTTGAACTTTCTCCTCACCATGCAACGCGCAAACGGCGGAATTCCACAAGTGTGGCCGAAGCGCGGAAACTACAGCGACCAAATCACCCTGAACGACAACGCCATGGTCCGCGTCATGGTGCTCATGATGGATATCGCCAATTCCGCAAGCCCGTTCGACACAGACATCATCGACGAGGCTACCCGCGGAAAAATGAAATCCGCCCTCGACAAAGCCGTCAACTTTTTACTGAAAGCGCAAATCGTGAACAACGGGAATTTAACCGTCTGGTGCGCCCAGCACGACACAAGCAGCCTTGCCCCTGTAGGCGCCCGCGCCTATGAACTTGCAAGCAAGTCCGGCAGCGAATCCGCCGGGGCCGTTTGGTTCTTGATGAACTGGCCCGATCAAACCGAAGCCATTCAAAAAGCAATCAAGGGCGCCATCGCCTGGTACAAAAAGACGAAAGTCACTGGTCTCTACTTCAACAAGAAGGCGGGAACTTTTGAAAAACGCGACGGCAATGTTCTTTGGTACCGCTTCTACGAAGTCGACAACGACAACTACTTCTTCTGCGACCGCGACGGCGCCAGTTCCAAGACGCAGGACTTCACCAAAATCAGCGAAGAACGCCGCACAGGCTACCAATGGGCTGGCGACTACGGTACAGCCCTCATCAGTGCAGAAGCACCTTACGAACAAGCGCTCGCCATGATGGACGACAACTACGTTCCGCCTCCTCCGCCACCAACCCTCTGCGGCACAGACACCTGCAAGGCAGTCATCCAGGGCGAAGACTTTTTAGACATTGTTGGCGACAAGGAAGCAACAAACGGAGGCTACTCCGGCGACGGTTACGCAAACGTCGATAACAAAAGCGGCTCTACCGTCAAGTACGGAATCACAGTCGCTGAAGCAGGCAAGTATACACTTTATCTGCAATTCGCGAACGGCAAGGGAACGCGCACCGCAAGCCTCAAGGTCGGCGAAACAACAGCCGTTGAAGAAATCGTCATGGAATCCACCGACTCCTGGACCACCTGGAAAAACAAGTCGTTTGAAGTGGAACTTCCCGAAGGCTACAGCGAAATCACATTCGTAAGCACCTCGAGCGAAGGCATGGCAAACATCGATTACATCGGCTGGACAAGCGACAAGCTTTACGCGGGCAAGGTGGACATTCCAAAATCCGACGAAGAGAAGCCCAAGGAAGAATCCATCGCCGAATCAAGACGTTCCGCAAAGCAAAATGCGATAAGCCGCTACACCGTTCACTTCGAAAGCGGCACCGGCATTTACTTTACACAAAACAAAGGCGATACAAAAATCCGCATCAATGGTGCAAAATTTTAAAATAGGAAGCCGCAGGAAATTCTTATGAAAAAGAGCATAACAAATAAATTAATTCCTTTTATTCTTTGCGGACTTACCGCGAACACTTTTGCCATCACCAAGCATGGCTTCGATTTCGTCGTTGGCGTCGATGGAGACTTCAAGGCCGCCATAGCAAAGGCAAGTACCTCCGGTGCAAGCGAAGAAAAACGATTCATCATCTTCTTCCCCGATGGTGAATACGAACTCACAAAGCTCACCGGCGACGAACACGGCAAAACAACGTTCGGCACATCGCACGTTTCGTTCATCGGGCAATCCGCGGACAAATCCGTCATCTGGAACACCACCGATACCGAAGGCATCAGCGTCACAGCCACGTTATACTTTCCAAAGAACAACGACATCTACATGCAGGACTTGACGGTACAAAACAGAAGCACATTCAGGACTTCGGAAGCGGGCCGCCAAGTAGCCATCCAGCAAATCGGCGACAAGTTCATCTACAAGAACGTCAAACTTTTAAGCGGCCAGGACACCTACTACACCAAAAAAAGCGGCGGAGCAAGAACCTATTGGGAAGGCGGCCAAATCAAGGGGACCGTCGATTTCATTTGCGGCGATGGCGACGTATTTTTCGAAGGAACAAAACTCACCATGGACAGGAGCGGTGGCTACATCACCGCTTCGCAGAACAGCACCGACTGGGGCTACGTCTTTAACAACGCAACTATCGAAGTGAGCAACGGAAGCTACAACGGCAGTTTCTATCTCGGACGCTCCTGGGGACATGCGAAAACCGTATTCCTGAATACGAAAATGGTCGCACAACCCAAAGCCGAAGGCTGGGGCCCCGACATGAATTCCGCCCCCGTCGTCTTCGGCGAATACAACAGCAAGGACGGCAACGGAAACGCCGTGAACACAAGTAACCGCAAAACGTACTTTAACGGCGGCAAGGACGGTTCCACGGCAACATCGCTCAAGACCGTCTGGAATGCAAATGACGCTGCAAAGTACACACTAGCAAACGTTCTCGGCGGTACAGACAACTGGGAGCCGAACAAACTAACGCAGCAAGTAAGCGCCCCGAAAATTTCGCAGGAAGGAGCCAACATCGTCTGGGATGACGACGAAAACGCCATCTGCTGGGCAGTCTTCGTGAACGGCAAATACCACAGCAACACCACAAGCAACAGCATCGATGTCGGCGGCATCGCCGAAGGTGCAAAAGTCACCGTGCGCGCTGCAAACTCCATGGGCGGCCTCGGAGCCACCTCCAACGAAATCGCAGTCCAGGAAGCAAACGTCAACTACTTCAACGTGAAGCTTACAAGCGACATCGGCGGTTCCATCGCCATAAACCCGAACCGTGAAAAAATCGCGGAAGGCACCAAGATAACGATTACCGCAGAACCCGCCCCCGGCTGGAAATTCGCAAGCTGGACCGGCAAGAACGCCGCTGACGCAGGCACAAGCAACGTCTGGACGACAACCGCAACCGCAGACATCGACCTTGGCGCGACCTTCGTAGGCGACGGCACCAACATCTTCCAGGCGGAATCCGGCATCATTGATAACGCCATCAACGAAAGCACAAACGCGGGCTTCAAGGGAACCGGCTACATCAACTTCGGCACAGGAACCTCCTCGGTGAAAGTCCCCGTCTACGCAGAAGGCAAAGGCGAATACGCCATGACGATGACTTTTGCAAACGGCTCAAGCGACGCCCGCAGCCTCGCCATCGCAGCAGAAGGCGGCAAATCACAGGAACTCTCCTTCGAAAAGACCGCCAACTGGACGACCTACGTGACCAAGGAAACATCCATCGAACTCCCCGCGGGCGCAAGCTACATCACCTTCTCCATTGTCGGCGGAAACGACGGCCCGAACCTCGACCAGATTGAACTCAAGGCCGTCAACATCGAGAAACCGGAAGACACGACCAAGACATCGATTGCAGAATTTGTACATCGTGTTCCGTTCCTGTACACGCCCGAGACGCATTCGACGCTCTACACGACCAGCGGAAAGTTCGTCCGAGAATCCTACGGAGCCCCCGTAAGCACAAAAGGCATCAACCGCGGCATCTACATTCTCCGCATCCAATCGCCAAACGCAAACCATCAAAAAATCCTCCAGGTTCAATAGAAACACCAGACGAACCGCCAGCAGAAGTTTTCACCATTACAAAAAAATGAATTTGCACAAAATTTCAAATTTCTTTTTTGTATATTATAGCCATGCTTGGCATAGAACAGAAAAAAGGTCTTGACAAAAAACTCTGCGGCAGGATGATTGCCTACGCAAAAATTTTACCCTCCCCGGATGCGGATGTCGGAGACACCCCATTTGATGACATGATCAAAAATGGACTACTCGTCTTGGAGGGCGATTTCCGTCAATTAGGCATGGCCCAGCCAAGCCGTCGTGAAATGAAGCGAAATGTTGACGCAAAACTCAACAAGCTGCTTGCAACCATGGAAGAGAATGGCGTCGAGCTCCCCGAGAATTTGAATGTGGACGCCTTGCGCGACCGCCTGCATGAACTTTCGAACATGGAAGTCATCCCCATTCCTGCCCGCATCGGCAACTTCGGCACCGAAGAAGACATCCTTAAGGAAGACGCCGATATCTACTTCATCGGTGAATTCATCGGCATGAACCAGGCGCACTTCTGTTTGACAACGCTTCCCATCTACTACCAGGCAAAATACAGGGAGCAGGCTAGACGCGACGAGATGGATCTTTTGAACGAAATCCTTTCGGAATTTGAATCCAGCGAATTTGTCGATACAGATGATTTGCAAAAGAATTCCAGCGAGCTTTTTCCCAAAGGTATTACGCTCAACAATTTCGTTGGAGACCTTTCGAATCTGTTAAATTCACGGGTCATTCCATTTTTACTCGCCTGCGAAAGCGACCGTGATTACGAAGTCCAAATCGGTCTCTTCTACAATTTCATGAAAAGCTATCCGGAGCAGGACGACATTATCCGCCTAGACAGGGCCCTTCGTGAACTTCGCCAAAGAAGCGATTCCACTTTTGCAAGGCAGCTTCTGGAACTCGGATGCAAAAAAATTTGCGCCGTCTACGACGAGGAAAGCGGTCTCGTCCATGAGCTCGACGCAAAGCTAAAAGCATTTGAGCAGCTTTGAGTTGCATTCATCTTTTGTAAAATTAGCCCGACATCGTTCGGGCTTTTTTCATATAAATTTTATTTTTTACAAGGAATTACAAAAAATATAATCTATTTTATCCTAAAACTAAATCACCTAAAAAAAGGAAAAGTCAATAAAACTTGTCATATCCGTTTCCGGTGGCGGAGCACTCGGTGTAGGACCTCTTCAATTTATGCGCAGACTTGAAGCCGACTTGAAAAAAGACCTTGGCGACAGCGCAACGCTTGCAAACATCAGCGAAGCATTTGCGGGCACATCCACAGGTTCCATCATTGCAGCAGATCTCTGCAGCGGCATGACCGCAGACGAACTGTTCAACATTTACAACGACAACCTGGAAGACATCTTCAAAGAAAAGAAAGGCGCCCTCCCGCCAATTGCACGTTCGAACTACTACCAATACGACAATTCCAATCTGAAAAAATTGCTGTACAAGTATTTTCCCGGCAAGTTGAGCACCTTCAAAAAGCCGATTTACATTCCGACAACATTCATGAACGGCGAAAGTGTCGAAAAGGTCTGGGGCCGCACCGACAATTGGATGGATTCCGCATTTGCCATTCTTTCCAGCTGCTCCGCGCCAACATACTTCGACTTGCTCAATTTCAAGGACGACAATGGCGACCACGTTTACTGCGATGGCGGCATGTGGGCAAACGACCCGATTATGGTATTGGAATCCGGTGTAATGAAGCTCAAGAGTCAAAAAAAATACAAGACGCTTTTTGAGGACGGCATCAAGATTCTCTCTTTCGTCACCACAATGGACTGTCCAAATAATCCACCAGACAAAAAAAATGTTATCGGTTGGCTTCTTTACCTCACTGGCGACTGGATCGCCCGCTGCGGCAATTCCAACTACTTCGAAGCATGCGCCAACATCGGCAAGGAAAATATCTTCCGCTGCGCCCCGAAAGTTGACAAAAAATTCGCCATGGATAACCTGAAGGACGCACGTTCGACCGTTGATATCTGGGACACCTACTACGACAGTGTCAAGAAAAACGTATTGAAGTTCGTCAAATCCATAATAAAATAAGAGTATTCTTTGCACACGAAAAAGTCCCCCGCAGGATTCATCTTGCGAGGGATTTTTTATAGCCGCAGCAATTTTCACAGGATGAAAGCTCTAGAATTTTATCCGCGTATAAGTTTCGTAGTGGTCCGCTGTATAATAGATGACACAATCCGACTTGTAGACAAGGCGCTTGGTGCCGCGATTCTTGCCGCTGTATTCGACATCCGCTTCATGATATTTTCCTTCAGGCAGATTTTCATGGTAGTTACTCGCATCTGCGAAATTATCGAAATTATCGCCGCCAATCATAACGCCAAGCGTTGTCCACGGATTGAAATTCCACTTGCTAAAAGTGTTGCCTTTAGCCTCGTAGCGTTTTTTCCCTTCATTTTTGCCAACATAGTTGTCAGGAAGTTTGTCAAACTTGCAAAGATAGGCCGCGACAGAATCACGAGTCGTATACTTTCCCGATTCCTTGACAGCATCGTAAATTTTCGCAAGGGACGCCTTGCCCGATGAGCTTCCCGAATTCGTCTGAGCCCCATTTGCATCATCCTGACTAGGAGCCTCAACCGTACAAGCAGAAAAAAAAAACGCTATCGCGGCAAGCATCAAAAAAAATCTAAAGCGCACTTTATTCATATTTCAAAATATACATTCTTTCACAAAAAAATTCCGAAAAAAAAACATCTGGCATGACGCAGCATTACACCTCCGAGACTCGCACAACACAGTACCCTAGCATTTCACACACAGAATTTTTATCTTTACAAAAATCAAGGAGCACAACATGACTGCAAGACATAAGTCAAAAAAAGCTGCGTCGCAGGCTGTAGAATCAGCAATGCAGCGAGCCATGCGAATAGGCGACTCCCAGAACGGCGCCACGCTCCGTACAAGAGTCGTCAAAAGCAAAAACAAGTACCAGCGCAACCTAAAGCACAAGACATCCTTCGCATCCGCAGAGGATGTTTTTTTATGCCGTTTCGCCACCGCATTCCATAACTCGCCTTGCGCGTCACCTCGTCCACAATCAAAAATTACGCATTCCAATGCGACTACACCACCAAAGCAAAAAGCTCTGCACGTATTTCCGCACAGAGCTTTCAAAAGAACATATAAACTAAAAGATGTTGCTATTCAAGGCAAAACTATTTATCTTTCGACTTTCCTTCTTCGTTCTTCTTTTCTTCATTTTTCTTTTCACGCAGCAGGAACCCAGTCACAGACTTTTCACGAATAAAAGTTTTTTTCGCAACTCTCTGCACATCGCCCAAGCTAACGCGTTCCAGCATATCGGCCCACTTGACGAAAATTTTGTAGTCTCCAAAAACTTCGTACCAGCCAAGCATTGTCGCAACATTTTCCATATCCATCAAGCTGCGGACAAGTCCCGCATAAGCAAGATTCTTCACCTTCTGGAATTCGCGCTCGCTTACAGGCTCGTTCTTTATTTTTTCAAGTTCATCCCAAATGACGCTTTCCACCTTGGCAGGATCTGCGTCGGGCTGCATATTCACCTGCACCGTAAACGTCGAGATATACTTGTTCGGACGATTTCCGGCGCTCACACTCACCGCCAACTTTTCTTTTTCAACAAGGCGCTTGTAAAGGCGACCAGAACGGCCATTCAACACACCTTCTGCAATGTCCAGCGCATAGAGGCTCGGATTTCCAACCTGCGGAGTCTTGAATACCAGCGTATAAAGATTCGGAGCATCCTCTCTCTTTATGACAAGACGCTTTTCGCCAGCCTGCTCAGGATCGCGGACCGTAAGCGGAGGAAAAGCCTCGCCTGCAGGAATATGTGCAAAATACTTCTTGACAAGTTCCATCGTCGAAGTCGTATCCAAGTCACCAGCCATCACAAGAATTGCATTGCGCGGCTTGTAGTACTTGCGGTAATGCTCATCCGCCATTTCGCGAGTCAAATTTTCAATATCGCTCGGCCAGCCAATTGTCGGCACGCGATATGGGAATGCCTCATACACAAGCGAGTTCATCGATTCAAAGTAACGTCCCGTCGGCTTGTCATCAAAACGCATACGACGTTCCTCACGCACCACAGAACGTTCGGAATAAAATTCGCGCAATACGGCATTCTGCATGCGATCTGATTCCAGCCACATGAAAAGCTCCGTCTTGTTCTTGGGAAGAGTCACCGTATAGGCTGTGACCAAGTCACTTGTAAACGCATTGAGTCCAGTACCACCCGCAGCCTGGTAAGCGCTCCAGAGTTCGTCTTTCACAAAAATCTTGCGATGTTCGTTCAACACGGAATCAAACTGTACCGTATATTTCTGCACAGCCTTCGAATCACCGGACTGCGTTGCTTCGCGAATAAGCGCCTGCAAAGAATCCTGGGCCGCCATAAGCTTCGCATCGGCTATGCTATCTGTAATACCGACCTTTTTCGTCCCCTTGAAAAGTTCATGTTCAAGCATGTGTGCAAGTCCGGACTTTCCGGGAACTTCGTGTACCGAACCTGTCACATAGAACAGACGACAGCTCACTGTCGGAGCTTGTTTGTTCGAATACAAAAGGACTGTCAACCCATTGTCAAGCACTTCCTTGTGCACGGGCAAATTCACAGCAGCCGGGCTAATTCCCGCAAAAAGCGAGGGAATCAAGACGCAGCCAAAAGCAATTCGGGAAAGAAACTTATTCATGCAGGTAATTATAGAATATTCCCCGAATATCCAAAACTATCGAATCTGAATTTTACGGGAAATTGCTGGATGGCCATTCACATAAAGGACGGCAAGAACCACCGCAGTCCCCTGTTTGGCATTCAGCGAAACGCTCATTTCATCCGCATCAAAATCATTGGAGGCAAGAAGCAGTCCGTTTGCATCAAACAGGCGCAGCAACTTGTGGCCACTCGCATCCGTCTTGAGCGAAACAACTTTGTTCACAACGGAGATGTTCATGGAAACAGCGGGAGCAGCCACCCTTCCGAGATTCAACGTAGAAGAGGAAATTTCAAAGGAACTCGACGATGCTAAAGACGCAGAGCTTTCCGCGGCACTCGAAAAATTCAGAGAATGATAAGATTCTGCAGAGCTCGACAAAACTGTAGAACTAGAGGATTCAAGAGAACTCGAAAGCGAAGAGGAGGATTCCTCAGAGGAACTGGAAACTGGTTCAGGTCCCTTGTGAGTTCCGCTAGCCAGAAATTCGACATAACCATCATTCTGGTGTTCCTTAATCTCGCTGATGCTAAGCCCAAGATCGTCACCTTTCCACGACTTAAAGCCGTCATAGCTGTACACGCCTTTTCCAGGGAAGGCGTCCGAACTTATAGTGTATGGTCCAGCTTTTCCATCCGCTTCAACGAGATCCACACCCAGAGGATTCCCCGTATTCACCAGGTTATTTGACCAAGCTCTTTTATCATACTTGATATGCCAAATCAACATGCCATGTCCCGGAAGTCCACGGTCAAAATCTTCCTGTAAACGGTATTCAAGCATGTAATACTCGTTATTATCACTCGTGGGCAAAATGTAGGCATCGTTTTCGGAAATAGACTTTAAGATGGCGACCGTGTCGGAGGAACCTATTTCACGCGGAGTAAGCCATCCCAGGCTGAACCGTTCAAAGGCGCTCAAATTCGCAGGAGAGCAAGCCGTATTGTAGTTGAACCCCTGTATGGCGCAATTGTACGAACCAGCATCCATCAAATCCCATTCGTAAGGTGTCACAGGATTCACGCCACCATTATTCGTATTATAGTGGTCCATCAGACCAAGCACATGGCTAAATTCATGACAAAAAGTACCGATGCCGTCCATGGTATTTGTATTTCTGTTGTAACTATAGGCGGAACCATTAATTTCATTAGAGCAGGCATAGCGACTCGTGTAAAGCGTTCCCTTGGAACCTCCACGAACCTTCTTAGAGATACTGTAGGAATGCGGCCAAATGGCATTGTCATAATCCGTATCAGCGGCACCGATACCCGCATAGACCATGTACACAAAATCTACGACACCATCGTGGTCGTTATCGTATGGAGAGAAATCATAATTTTTTGCATTCAGCGAATCCAAGGCAGCACCAAGTGCTTCCGGGGCTCTATCCTCCAAGCCGCCGCCATAGAAACCTGTTGAAGTGCCACCATAGTAGTCGCGCGTTTTAGGAAGTGTAATCGGACCAACGACATCAAAAGTCGGAGTAAACACCCCCGATGAATTCTTGATGAAGAAATCCCTGACACTACCGGCCATGGAGAACTTATTGTAGCCTTCCTTGTTCAAGTAATCCGTATATTCGGCATTCGCATCACTTGCCTTGAAATGTATATCGCTGAACTCAACCAGAATGACTATGCCGCGAATTTCGCCCGTTGTCAGGCTTTTGTCAAACGGCGGGCGCGTAGGGCCAGTTCCAGAGGCAACGGAAGAACTCGACTGGAATCCCCAGGCTCTCATGACCTTATCGGATGACGAAGAAGACTGAGCCTTCAGGGAATCCATGCGCGTCCGAACCCTGTTCCATCCGCGGCTTTCGAAATTTTCACGAATTTTCTTTGAGTGGCGACTTTTCAAAAAATCCAATTCGGCCTTATCGCGCTTGTCCATGCGATGAGTACGCTTTCCGGTGCTCTTGCCATCTTCATCGGCGTAATTCCAATAGCCGTGTTTGTCCTTGACAATCATCAGGCTATCTTCAGTCATCGTATAGTGGAAATGCTCGTTACCGACCTTCCTAATATATATTACGGAACCATCTGGCTGTTCTGATGGAATCAAGCGATTAATGGCAGGAACAGCAAAACAAATACCGGTGGCCAAGCAAGCAAGAAAAAAGATTTTTTTCACACAACCCATGTAACTGAAAATAAATAATTTTACATCAAATAACACTCTAGAAAATTTATTTTACTTATTTATATCAAATCTAGTTTCAAATTATCATTTTGCAAAAATTCCATCTATTCAAGACGTTTTTTGGGGAAGAACAGAATTATAGTGGATGAATAGAGAAAAAAAACGCGATTTTCACAAATTGGTGGCCCAATTCGACTTTTTTTACCATTTTGGGCCTACATTTTATTACTTTATTCAAACTCTTTTTGTCTTTTTTTTGAAAAAATCGCTGTCATGGCAATTTTTGATAGGCCCAAATGCACTTTTTTTGACAATTTGGGTCCCTTTCCGCACGCCCGAGACACCTAAAAAAAGAAATCCAGACAAAATCACATTAATTTATTTGTAATAATATAGGCCTAAAACGTTAGTTTTTTCCATTTTGGGCCACCATTTTGCAAAAAAAACATCTTTTCAACGGTCAAAAACGACTCATCTACATTTTCGAAAGAGTCAAGAGCGCTGCACCGCCAAGAATCACGACCGTCGAGAGAGCAAGTTTCAGGCGCTCATGCCGCGTCGCAAATTCGCCAAAGGCAAATACCCCCCACATCTGGTTCACCACCAGGTTCAGCTGCAACAGCGGATACCCCACCGCATAGCCGAACAGGCCGTCATCCGCAATCGCCCAGAAAATGGCAAGCGTGCCAACCATCCAGAGAGCGCCAAAACCGAATGCAAAAATCGTCGGCACTAGCGGATAGCCAAAGCTCTTGCCGCGCTTGAGAGTCATCAAGGCGACAAGCACGACGCATGTAGCGCAAACGCCCACCGAGAACGGAAAAAGGAACTCCGAATCCGAAAGCGAACTGAACTTGAACGGAATCAGGTACGTGCCGAATACGGCACCGCTCAAAAGCGAGCGCCAATTTTTCCAGAGCGACTTCACCTTGCCTGCAGGAATCCAGATGCCCACAAGCATGCAGAGAATCGCGGGGATGGAGAATGCGAGATTCGTCGATTCATGGAACAAGAGAACGCCCGTTGCAAACGAGAGCAAGATGCTCACGCTCATGGAACGGAGGCCCGTACCGGAAAGATCCTCCACCTGCACAGCCCAGAAGCAGAGAGCGCCGCCAATCACCCAGAGGCATCCGCACAGGAGCGGCACCAGGTTCATGTTGAAATGGCCCGTGAATGCGGCAATAGCGGCAGAGCACGCCATGGCGCCCACGGACATCACCAAAAGAAACGCCCACGAAGAATATTTCGGATACTTCTTCAGGGGAATCATGTAAGTTCCGAAGGCGAAAATGCCAACGAGAACACCGATAATACTAAGCGTGTTACTTTCCAATGCAGAACCCCGCAAAAATAGACTGTAAAACATCCTCGGACGAAATTTCGCCCACGATACTCTGGAGCGAACGACGCACCAGCTGAATTTCAAAAGCTAAAAGTTCCACCGCCGGATTCGTACGGATGAGGTCGAGAGCGCGGTCCACACCTGCAAGCGCCTTCTCGAGGCACGCTTTTTCGCGTTCGCTTGTAATCCAGAAATCCTCGGATTCCGCGCGGTCCACAAACAGGCGGCTATTCATCATCTGCGCAAGCGTATCGACGCCCGCCCCCGTCTTTGCAGAAAGAGAAATCGGTTGCAGCGACTGCTGCGATTGCGGCTGAGAATGCGAATCGAGTGGTTGGTGGTTGGTGGTTAGTACGCAGGTTTGCGGCGAAAGTTGAGATTGCGGCTGGGAATGTGCGAGACTCGTGGTTTGCGCATCTATCGTCGCATCCGCTGCAACATCCCGCACCCCGACGCGCGACTTCGCATCCTTTTCAGTCTGCATACACCCATCAACGTCATCCCCGCCTCCGAGCCGGGATCCCGCCTGCGCATCCAACATCCCCGCAGATGAAAATCTATCGTCTTTCGTCTTTCGTCTTTCGTCTAAAATCCCTTCGCGCGAAGTGCTATTATCGCCATCCTTTTCACAGTTTAGCGACCACCGCTCACTGCCTGCATCCCCGCACAAATCGCTCTTGGAATAAACAATAATATCAGGCGTGGCGCCATCGCACAGTTGCGGCTCGAGCATCGCGGCAGAATCGGAACCATCCACGACAAGAATCTTCAAGTCCGCATCCGCAAGAATCTCGCGGCTCTTTTCCATACTCAAGGCGTCAAGCGCATCCGTCGCCTTCTCGGCAATACCCGCAGTATCCACCAGGCGAATCTCGCCACCCGCAAGAAACAGGCGCACTTCCACAAAGTCGCGCGTCGTACCGGGAATGTTGCTCACAAGAATTCGGTCTTCACCGAGAAGCGCATTCGCAAGACTCGACTTGCCCGCATTCGGCGCCCCGTACAACACAGCGAGCGGCAGGCGCCGCACCGAAGCGGAGCCCTTGAAACTCTTCAAAATGGAAAGGATGCTTTCGCGAATCGCCTCGATTTTACGCCCCCATGTCGCATAGTCAGGGTCCGCCTCCTCTTCGGCGAAATCCACATCCAGCTCCAACCGCGCCGAAATATCCTTGATTTGCGCAGTCAAGGCGCCGACCTTCTTCGAGAGAGCGCCTCCGAGCAACCGATGCGCATTCCTGAGCTCAGAGCGACTCGCACTGTGAATTACGTCAGCGACCGATTCCGCCTGCACCAAGTCCATCTTGCCATTCAAGAATGCGCGACGCGTAAATTCGCCAGGCTCCGCCAAACGAACATCCTCGATGCTACGAATCGCCTGCATCAGTTCCCGCACAATCAGCGGATTTCCATGCGGATAAAGCTCCAGCACATCCTCGCCGGTGTAGCTGTTAGGCCCCTCGAAAAAAATGTACAGAAGGCTGTCAATCATCAGCGCACCATTTGAGCCATTCGCGCCACATGCCGTCCGCGGATCGCGCGCCGTCCCGAGACACGCCTCGCGCGCCTTCAACTTCGCAAAAGCCTTTTCGCCAAAAAGCGCACGCACAACATTACGCACCGCAGGCCCGCTCACGCGCAAGGCCGCAACAGCGCTCACACCCGCAGGCGTCATCGGAGCTACAATCGTCATGGAATCCATGTCTCAAAAGATAGTAATAGTTGCATAGCAATAGCTATTAAGAAATTATAGAATGTAGATAGCGAGAAGTATTTCCTGCAATTATGCCACTGCCCCATATTTCATTACTAGTATGAAAAATTTTCCAAAGAAGCATGCATAATCCAGCCCCAAAAGTTCCTAATCTCGCTTATATCGCAGATTCGTCAAAGCGACAACTTTCAATTAAATTTTCAATGGATGAGGAAAGTCTCTTAGAGTTCTGATTTTACATCATCACACCTAAAAGAAACCACATGATTTCGACGAGTCCTATACGACATTCTATGGCCGCTATAATTCAGAGAATCATTTTCACCAGTCAATAAAACACCGTACTTCGCGTCATTACATACAAAAGATTAACAAACTGCTTTATGGAAATCAATTTTTAAAAGAATCCTAAAGGATTTTTCGCATCCCAAAGGAAGTAAATCCGTTTTCAAGCTTCGAAGCACGGCATCTTCAAAAAGCAAATAGGGTGTCGTCGAAGAAAGAATCCTTGTCATCCAATTTTTTTGAGCGGAGTCGAACTCTACAGAAACAATCAGTTCTGTTTTAAATCCATGATGAACGGCAAACAAATCCTTATAATTTTTTTCGACATTAAACATCATCCAATTCATTTTAGACTTGACAAGAGAATTCAATTCTTCGGGTTTTACAGCCACTGATTTAAGCCAAACATAATCTCCATCAGCCTCCTTAGACGGAACATAGGAATCAAAATTGTCCTCTCTAATCATGAATCTATTCCAGCCCGTACCTTTCGGCTCCTTACCGGAGTTCAGCTCAACCCAGAGAGAATCCCGCTTATCGAAAGCTGGATACGGATAAGTAAAGCCCGTGTCCAATTCCATAGTGTAGCCTAGAGATTGCAAGACGCTATCCGCAGTCCCTTCATATTTAACGGAAAAGGCAGCCATTTCATGACGCGCTCCCAAGCCTTCATCGTCAACAGAGGCTTTGACGCAGCGAAAAGAAACAACCTTTCCCTTATACAGGTGATAATCAACTTCAAAGCAGCGATATTCCTTGGCTTCTTTTGAATTTTTTAAAACAACGGCACCTTCTTGAAAAGGCTCCGCCAAGTAAAATTTTTTAAAGTCACCAGAGGCTCCATTTTCGTCAACGACAACAAGATGCCGCCCACTCGATGCATTCGCGAAGTACATGATGGATGCACCTATGCATAATGCGATAGCACCCAGCCATCCATATTTTTTTAAGACTTTTTTCATCATCAATAAAATACAAATTTTCCCATATAGCACAAAAAAAACATTCAGCAAATAGTGTTTTTCCAATTTTTTATTTGACATATTCCCCATCACATCAAACCCTAAAAATGAAGGAAGGAAAAATGTCTACTACAAGATACAATCTCGGGATAGTCATCATGACGACACTGTCTGCTGCTATTGGCGGTTTTCTATTCGGCTTCGACTCCTCTGTGATTAACGGAGCCAACGTCGCATTAAAGAGTTACTTTGGATGTAGCAACGCGCAGTTGGGTTTCGCCGTTTCCATGGCGCTCATCGGCGCAGGCCTCGGAGCCTACTTTGCAGGGCGCCTTGCCGATATATTCGGGCGCGTTCACGGCATGCTTGCCGCAGCAATTCTCTTTTTCGTGAGTGCCATCGGTTCGGGCGCCCCCTTCGGAATTGCCGATTTCATCATGTGGCGTTTCATTGGAGGCTTAGGCATCGGTGTAGCCTCCATCATTGTTCCCATCTACATTGCAGAAACAACCCCTGCGCATCTTCGCGGAAGGCTCGCCTCCATGCAGCAGTTCGCAATTGTCGTTGGCATTTTCGCAGCGCTTCTTTCCAACTACCTCATCATGCGCATCGCAGGATCCGCAAGTGCTACGATTTTGGGATTCGAGGCATGGAAGGTGATGTTCTGGGTCGAGACAATTCCGGCATTCATCTACGGTCTTGCAGCACTCCGCCTTCCGGAATCTCCGCGTTACCTGGTAAGCAAGGGCCGATTTACGGAAGCTCGCAGGGTTCTTGCCAAAATCAGCGATGGTGACGTAGACTCCGAAATCGAAGCCATCCAGGAGACATTCGAATACAAAAGAAGAGCACGACTTTGCGATCTTTTTGAAAACGTCTTCGGCAAGACGCGCATCTCCCCCGTCGTATGGGCGGGTCTAGGCATCGCCATCTTGCAGCAGCTCGTCGGCATCAACGTCATCTTCTACTACGGAACCATGCTCTGGCAAAGCGTCGGTTTTGGCGAAAGCGAAGCCTTCCTCACAAGCCTTATCACAAGCGGAATCAACTTGATCATGACGGTCGTCGCCATTCTCCTGATTGACAGAATCGGTCGCAAGCCGCTCCTCCTCATCGGCTCGGCGGGCATGTTCGTAACCCTCGGGACACTCGCCCTCTGCTTCATTTTCGGTACAGAGAACGGAGTCCTGAAGCCCGATTCTGGCGTTCTCGCCCTGATTTCCGCGAACCTCTACGTGACCTTCTTTGCTGCCACCTGGGGACCTGTCATGTGGGTAATGCTCGGTGAAATGTTCAACAACCGCATCCGCGCCGTGGCCATCTCCGTTTGCGGACTCGCACAGTGGATTGCAAACTTTCTGGTCACATGGTCCTTCCCGATTCTTGCAAGCAAGAGCGGCATCGGCATTGGTCCCACCTACTTGATTTACACCATATTCGCAGCAGTCAGTTTCTTCTTTGTGGCGAAGTTCACAACAGAAACAAAGGGCAAAACATTGGAAGAGATGTAAAATATTTCAAGTGGAGCGCTCATTTTATAAATTTACCGCAGGTTCCTATAAAAAATGCGGGAGAGAAATGAACGGCAACTTCAAAATCAAGACATGGGTAAGCAAGCTTTTAATCACTTGCGGACTCGTACCAGCCAGTTTCGCGGCAACCCCCATCAAGACTGTTCCCTGGAACGGTCACATGGGGGCCGCGAGTTTTACATTCGACGATGCGATGGACGACCAGCTTGAAAATCTCACGCCGATTCTCGAGGAAATGCCCGATGTGCGCGTGACATTTTTCGTCTCGAACCTGGGCGGAAACCGTCTAAGCAAGGTCGGTGCAGGATTTGCAAAACTCGCCAAGATGGGAAACGAAATCGGGAACCACACGAATAGCCACTTGCAACTCCCCGACTTGGACGATGCGACTTTAAAAGCGGAAGTCACGGACTTCGCAGAAGAAATCGAAAAAGTCATGGCGGATAACGGCGTTACCGTCAACGTAACGGCACTAGCCACACCATTCTGTGCCAACAACGACAAAGTTTCAAACGTCATCAACGAGCACCACTTTATCAACCGCGACGGAGGCTGGCACGGGCGAAACAACTGGGACGAGGTACCGAAATGGCTCAGCATGCAGTCGAGAGTGTGGAACCACTCGGAAACTGCCGCAGCGGAACTTCTAGGCGCCCTCGACACGGCGGCATTCATCGGCGATTTCGCAGGTGCGGAACCGTGGGAAGTGCAGGTGACGGGGCCATCGTGGCTCGTGCTCTTGCATCACGGAGTCTCTGACGAAGGCGGCATGAGCATCGCCCCCGCCGATTTGAAAAAGGCTTTCGAGCGCGCCCTCAAAAACGACCTGTGGGTGGCCCCGTTCAGCACCGTGGGCGCCTATCACAGGGCGCACTTCACCCTGGACGCAGCGACCGCGACAAAGACCGACGACGGTTACAAGGTCACATGGGAAATGCCGCATCCGCACATGCCCGCAAGCATTCCGATGAAGGTCAAGCTGAACAGCGAATTTTTGAAAGAGGTGGACTGGGGCAAGCAGCAAGACGCAGAAGCGAAAGCCGCTATCGTCATCGAGCAGAATGGCAAGAGCATCGCCCCCGACGAAAACGGCGTCTACACCATCGAATTTACGGCAAAGGAACTGACCATCCGCCTTGCGAGCGAGACTCCAGAAAAGCCGGACAATCCGGAGGAACCGCCGCAAAAGCTGCATGATGCGCACAACCAGCCGCAGCTTTCGCAGCAAAATGCGCAGGCGAAATTCACCCTCTTCGACATCAACGGCAACCGCCTTTGCACATTGAAAAATGCAGCTGTCCCAGCAAGCATGCCCAAGGGGATTTACATCATGCGCAACAGCATCTCGAGTGCCGTCACCCTCGTCAAAAAACAATAGCGGCGACACTGCGGCTGCTTAATGCAACGATGGTGACTATTTGCGCCACAACATTCAACGACTTGCCGCTGCGACCGCAGCAGTTTAAAGCTGCCACAGCGGCTATTTGCCGCAACAAAACAGATTTTCGACTAAATATGGGCTCCAATTTGCATTTTTTTTCATTTTGGAGTCCATATTTTTACTTTATCCAAAACAAATCAGGAGTCTTGGAATAAAGAATGGGCTCCAATTTGCATTTTTATCCAATATAGAGCCCATTTTCCACATAGACATCACAAATTCAAGCATCAAACAAATTAATTTATCCGCAAAAATAGACTCCAAACAAATTTTTTTTCTCATTTGGAGCCCATTTTTTCAAAAAAAGCATTTTTCAGCGTCAATAAGCAGCTGCGACGCCACACAGCAGTTTAATGCAGCTCAGCGATTTAAAGCGACCATTTCCAATCATCATCAACAAAAAATACTCTACACCGAAAGTGCAGAGTGTTTATCATTTACCAGAAAACAAAACAAAAAATTTACTTGTTCTTCAGCAAGTCGCGAATTTCAGCAAGCAGCACTTCTTCGTTGCTCGGTGCCGGCGGAGCAGGCGGTTCGACCGGTTTTTCCTCTTCCTTCTTGCGCATATTGGCAAGGAATCCAAGGAACTTCTTCATGACGAGGAAGATGACTATAGCGACAATCAAGAAGTCAACGACTTGAGCAAGGAACGAGCCATACGGAATCGTAATGCCATTCCACGTGACAGAAAGCGCCTTGAGCGCTTCAGTCGCAGTCCCCTTGTCTCCTGGAGTCGCAGTCATAATAAGAGCCGTAATGCAAGGCGTCACGATATCGCTTACGAAACTCGACACAATTTTACCGAAGGCACCACCGATAATGACACCGATTGCCATGTCAACGATATTGCCCTTGAACGCAAAACTCTTGAATTCTTCAATGAGAGACGAGGCTTTATCCTTGATACTCATAAATGTTCCTTTTTTATAACGTTTTTCTCAAAAAATAGTATTGTCCATTGCCTTGGCAAGATGAATTTCTAAATTTGCCCCGCTATGTCATGGTTGTTTTTAGCATTTGCATCGGCAATTTTCCTCGGCTTTTATGATTTAGCCAAAAAGAAATCCGTTCAAGATAACGCTGTACGTCCAGTGCTCCTGATGTGCAGCCTCTTTTACGCGCTCGCCATGCTCCCGGTCCTATTCACAGGACATTGCCAGCCGCTCACCTTCCACGAGCACCTGCTCATGATAGGCAAGGCGGTCATCGTCGGAGCAAGCTGGCTTTTCACCTACAGCGCCATCGCGCACATGCCCCTGAGCATCTCGACAACCATCCGCGCACTCGCTCCACTATTCACCATCATGATTGCCGTCGGGTTCATGGGTGAACGTCCGCAAGCGATGCAGTGGGCGGGCATCTGCGTCTGCGTCACATCGTACATAGGCCTGAGCATGGCCGGGCGAAAGGAAATGGGGCATTTTTTCAGCAACGGCTGGGTCATCGCGATGCTATTCGGCACCTTGCTCGCCTCCTGCAGCGGAATCTACGACAAGCTCATCATTCAAAAAATAAAGCTCGACCCCTTGACAGTGCAGGTGTGGTTCAGCATCTACATGTGCGCAGTGCAATTCCTTACGACGATGATTACGTGGTATCCGACCCGAAAGAAATCGACGCCCTACCGCTTCAAATGGTCTTTTCTGCTGGTGGCGCTCCTGCTGATTACAGCGGACAGGTGTTACTTTTTGGCAGTCAGCAACCAGGACGCTCTCATTTCCATCATCACCGTTCTGCGCCGTTCAAGCGTATTCATCAGTTTCCTCGCAGGAATTTTTATATTCAAGGAACGAAAGAGCAAAACGAAGTTTATCGCCATGCTGGGTATCGTCATAGGTCTGTGCCTCATCTCGCTTGGCAAGTAGCGTAAGTAGCGTTCGGGAGTTCGCATGGTAAAAGTCGGAATCACAGGAGCCATCGGTGCAGGCAAGTCCTTCTTAGGAGAGCTGCTGCGTCAGCGCAATTTCCAAGTGCTTGACGCAGACAAGATGGTGCACGAGCTTTACCGCGACAACGAAGCACTGCGAAGCGAACTTGCAGCCGCATTCGGCGAGAACTGCCTGACATCATCCGGAGTGAACCGTCGCTACGTCGCCGACCTGATTTTCCAAAACGACGCAAAGCGCATCCAGCTGGAATCTATCGTGTACCCGTACCTGACGCAAGCCGTGGAGCGTTTCTTCGGCAAGACAAGCGAACCCTCGCAGGGGAATGAACCCGCAAACGAACTCGCAATGAACAAGGTGAAGTTCGTCGAAGCGGCGCTCTTTTCGCGAGCCCCAGAAATTGTCGCAATGCTCGATGAAATCTGGATTGTGGAAGCCACCGAGGAAATCCGCCTGCGCCGCCTTGTCGCCCGCGGACTCGATAAAGAAGACGCCCAAAGGCGCATCCAGAACCAGCACGGCGCCTGCGACATTTCGCTATTCCCGAAGCAATGCGTAAAAATTTTAAGGAATGACGAAGAAAGGCCAAGCCTCGAACGCCAAATGGAAGAACTGCTCCGCAGAATTCTCTAAAAAATCCGACATACGAACAGAGCCTTTATTCCTTGCAGACAATTCCTCTGTATAGATTTTTATTTTTCTGCGAAATAAACAATATCACATTCTGGTTTCCAACACGACTAGGCCATTCAAAAGAGTTTTCCGTTCCATCCATCAATGTTTCAAACAGAAGCTGACCATTAATCGAGAAAACTTTAATTGACTTTGTACTCTGCACTGGAGTTTCTATGTAAATAAGACCATTTCGTGATACAACACTAACTTGATTTAGATTCTCTTTAGACGCAAACCTGATTCCCTCAGCAGAACAGATTTCAACAAAAGAAAACGACATTGGACGTAAAGTTGTAGAACTCGATGAAAAAAATACATGAAATACAGAAGAGTCCTCACTTGAACTAGACACTTCCGTTATATAGGATCCAGACCTTGACACATTAAAGGAAACAGATTCCTTATCCTCCGATTCTGTTATATCGGAAAGTTTGATATTCATATCGAGCCCATCCCAAAAAACAAACTTGCTGAATTCCGTAACATTGCCCTTGCCAGGGAACACATCATAAGACGACGAACCGCCGTATACACATTCTCCCGTTAGCGCATTACAAATTTTAGATACAGAGAGATCAACTTGAGCCTCAACAACATCCACATGCCTTGAATTAAAATTGTTTACAGCATTTCCCATCGAATCAACGTAATCAATATGCCATATCAATAAGCCCGAGGTATCCAGGCCTATATCCCATCCTTTTTTAGTTCTGTATTCCAAGAGATACATTTCATTTGGATTATTAGGATTCGTGATACTGTAAGCAACATTGTCATCCAGTTTGTTCAATCGAATAGGTCCATCAGTTTTAAGTTCCTCGGGTATAAGCCAGCCAAGCAACATTCTTTCAAAAGCAGAATAAAGAGGGGGAGCGCAAGCACGAACATAATCAACATTCGGGGGACAATTATAACCTCCTCCATCCATAACATCCCAAGACGAGGATACAAATGAACGTTCCGTTAGATAAAGATCGGGTAAACCAAGGAGATGGCTAAATTCATGGACTAAGGTTCCTATTCCTTCAAGAGCATCCGTTGTGGAATCCCGGTCATAAGCATCTAAGTCAATTTCATTTGAACAAGCATATTGAGCAATGTGCAGATTTTCGCCCAAACTCCTTTTATTTTTTTCACTTAAAATTCCTCGATGAGGCCATAGGTCTTTGCCTACGACTGTCGCTGTTCCAGCATAAATCATGTACACATAGTCAATTTCTCCGTCACCATTATTGTCATATTGTAAAAAATCCACCTCATCCTTTTCTAGAAGAACGTCAACAGCTTGCAGCAAAGCTTTTTCAGCGCCAGCTGTATCATAATACCCTTGAGTTTCTGGAAGCGCCACAGGTCCATAGACATCAAAAATCGGGCGAAAATTGCCCATGGAATTATATATAAAATAATCTCTCACACTACCAAGATTGTGATATTCATTATACCCTTCCTTGTTTAAGTAATCGGTAAATTGAGATTTCGAATCAATACTCTTGAATTTAACATCCGAAAATTCCACCAGAACAACAAAAACACGAATATCGCCTTGATTGATTTCAGCATTGGATTTCGGCAACCGTTGTATAAAAGGGGCCTTAGAAACATCACCCGCCAAGCAATGCATAACAAGAAACAATAAAAAAAACAACACCCGAAAAAACTTCATCAGACAAACCTCCAATCGCAAAATAAAAAAAAACGCCCCTGCATGCAGAGGCGCTTTGTATGTATATGGATGAATGGGAAATTTCAATTACGGAAGCGTGTAAGACTTCAGGAACGGCCAGCCAACGTTTGCATCGCCGTAGTCGTGTCCGCCGCCCTGCTTGGTGCAAAGGATAACCTTCACGCCATCCTTACAGTTGGAGTATTCATCGCAACCGTTGGAGTTCTTGGACGGGCTACCGGTGCATCCGTTCTTGTCTGCCCAGAACTTGAAGTTCTTTTCGGCACCCAGGAAGTTCAAACCATCGTTAAAGCCGCTGTCGCCACCCTGGTATCTGCAAACGGGGTCATTCGTGCCGCGGAACATGATGATAGGTACAGGACGTTCCGGATTGCACTTTGCACTGTTCGTGGTATTCAAGTCCATTGCAGCCGGAGCCACAGCGGCATAGATATCAGACATATTGCAAGCCACATGGTTACTCATGCCGCCGCCCATGGAGAAGCCCGTTGCATAGACGCGCTTCACATCGATGCAGACCTTTTCTTCGACAGCCTTGATCATTTCGCGAGAGAACTTGACATCGTCATCGTTGGAGCAGCACGGGCCGACGTTCCAGCCGTTGCCCATTCCACCCGGTTTGCTGGTGCCATCCGGATACAACGTAATTACGCCTTCCGGGTCGGTCTTGCCCTTGTAAGGAGAAGAACTAAGCTCACCCTGGCCACTGCCTCCAATCGGATGGTAGTCAACAACGAGTGCGACAGGCTTGTCACCCTTGTAGGCGCTAGGCACATGCATAATGAATGTGCGGTTCTTGCCGTCCACATTCACGCTCATCTTGTGGTCACCAGACTGGTAAGACTTGCCGGTGCAATCCACCACAATGCTTTCTTGAGCAATAGAAGAAGAGGAGGCAACACTAGAAGAGGATTCGACCTTTGCGGAGCTCACCTTTGTTTCAGAGGAACTTGCCGGTTTCGGGTCGCTGGAAGCCGTCGTCAACTGAATGACAACGTCCTTCTCGTTTTCGCTCTTCATTTCATAAGTGTAATTTTCGTAGCCTTCCTTCGCGAACAGCAACTTCGGCATCGGATCGCCTTCCTTGAGGAGCGAGACCTTGTTGCCAAGCATATAAGTGCTGGAATTGATTCGAAGATACTTGGCGCCCTGGGCAGTGTTCTTGTTCAAGTCAATGCTTACAGAACCAAATACATTCCGGAGAGTTTGTGCGTAAGCAACCTTGCCGAGAGCATCCATGACGGACACTTCCAGAGACTGCGCATTCACATTGGAAATCGTAATCACATTATTGCGAAATTCAACGGCTGCCTTCGCCAATTTTGCATTCAAAAGAGCTTCAGTGAAACCCGCACCATCATAATTGACACTGAATGTGCCACCATCAGATGTCGAGATGTCAAGACCGGCATAATTGAAGCAGGAAATTTTAACACCAGGAAGTGGTTGACCCATTTTCGACATTACAACGCCATTAATGCTCCAACCGAAAGAATACGTGCAGAGTGCAGAAACAGCCCCCACAAAAGCCACGACCTTAGAAATAGTCATAGTTACTCCTTAAATTGTTTAAGGCTTCAAGAAGTCAACCCAAACACTCCTTTTAGCCACCCCAAATATAGACGAAAACAATTTTGCTTCAAATTGAAGAAGAAAAAATGCAAAAAAAGGCGTTGTGATGTTTTCAATAAACACAACAACGCTTCTCAACGCCCATTCTAAAAGGCTTTTAAGGTAAAAATCAATTTACATCATCTTTATTAATTCCGTAAAAGACTACGTCATCAATCCACATTTCGCCATTAGCGACAACCCAAATGGTTACGGTCGTTACGCGAGGCTTCACAAAGTCCCAGCCCATGTTGCCATAATTTCCATCGCCTGGAGCGAAATCCGCAGGCGTAAAGCTGTATCGCCTCCATTCCGCAGCAAGACTATCCACGTATTTCGTCTTGCCGGTAGGCTCATCCAGAACTTCCAAGGCAAAGCCGAGTTCGCCAGAGCCCTTAGCATAGAAGGCGATAGAATCAAGACCTTCGAAATTTGACGGAACCTGATTCAACCGCATTCCAATCATGGACCATTTATCTTTCTTTTCGGAAATTCCCTTCCAATGGAAAACGTAACCGCCGCGTTCATCGCTCTTTTCAAAACCGTCCTCGACATTTTCCAGTGTCGGTATAGTCGTCACATTGGAATCCTGCGGTTCGAAGTACCATTCACGCGGGCCATCTACGTAGGCGAAGGCGGTTTCCAGTTTCTGTTTTTCAAAGTCGATTACCTTCAGCGAATTGAGATTTTGAACAAGCGAATCCGGCAAACCTTCCCAGACGCAATCGCAGCTCACGTCAGTCGCAGCGGCACGCCCCCAGTACATGACAATGGAATCCACTTCCGCTACGCCATTGACGCGAATTTTAAATTCTGCATTTTGCAGTGAATCATTCCAATATGACCTGAGGAATTCAAGGCGGTTGCCGTTCTGGTCCGTAAAGCGGACATCCTCACCATGCTTCATGGCGCTTTCAAACGCAAAGTTCGAGGAATCCAGGCGCACAAAGACGACCGTAGAATCGGCAATAGGCTGCATCCAATCTGAAACTGTCGCTTCAAGCGAAATCGTGCGGGAATAGCGCCAACTTTCAAGATTTTCATCTACGGCACTCGGAGCAGAAAGAAAGCCTATTTCATTTTTAGCATCCGCAGTAATTTGTACAAAATCCTCACCAACTGCGGGCTCATCATTGGAGACTATTGCACGCACCTGGTAACTTGCCGGCGGAAGTGAATCCAGCACGAAAGCACCACTGCTGTCCGTTTTCACAAGTTTATCTGTACCATAGACCTGCACCCAGGCAAATTCGGCATTCTCGGGCAAATCCACTTTTCCAGAAGCAGATCCAAGCGTCTCCATTTGCAACGTGAGACTCTGATTTTTCAAGTCAGACTTCATGATTTGCCTAAACGCACCGGAGCCATTCTCTGTAATTTCAAGGTAGCCTTTTTCCATTTCAAGCGAATCGAGGATGATGCGGCCAAGCGAATCTGCCGTATATTCGACAACGGAATTCAGCAAATCCTCGGTAGAGGCATTCGCACTTTGTACATACCACAGCGGTCGAACCTTCGCAACAGCATTTGCAACAGGCACGCTATCGGCATCGACGACATTGATGATGCAGGCGTGTTCCGTCTCTACGGTACTCGCGCCGGCGAGCAGCTTATCGTCGGAAGAACAAGAGAATAAAAGCAAAGCGAACAACAATGGCAGTAATTTTTTCATTTTATCTTCTCCTTCTTGTCAGGAGATTCTGTATCGTTATTTTTTTCTGAAATATCCGCAACGGGGTACAGAGAAAATACAAATTGCACAACCTTCTTCGGGGAGTTGACATCCGCAACACGCTTCTGAACCTGACGCCTAAATTCCTGCGTCATCTCGATGAGGTCTTCAAAGCATTCCTCGTCAACGCAGGCGAGAACGGAGGAGACATTTCTTTCTGCAGGCGGGATATTCACAAGCGCATTTTGCGCAAGCGTCAGAAGCTGATTCTGGTAGCTGCGTATGGCGGTAACTTTGGACGTTCCAGCCGATGTGAAATTCGCCGTCGCTACAGAAAAGCGCTCCGACGCAAGAGGCACAATCAGCCCCAGCTCCTTCAGCACGCGAATAGCCTCTTCCACCTGCTCCTTCGAGACCGCAGGCGAAATCTGCTTTACAAGCGTGTTCACGTCGGCTCTTCCGCCGTTAATTTCGATAATTGACCGCACAACGGGAATCCACCAGCGACTGAGAAACATCAGTTCGTTCGAGTTCAGCTTGCGCAGGCTCACGTCCTGCAAGGCAAGCGCCATCTTGTACAGTTTATCCTTCTTCGCCTTGGACTTGGTGCGTGAGGCGGCGACAAGAATTTCAAAAAGTTCACCATCGCGCCCCTTCAATCCAAGCAGCTTTTTCGAAAGTGGAATGCTCTGAGCAGGGAGATGCGAGACTTTATTCAAAACCCGAAACATCTGGCTCGTTTCAAGCCCGAGTTTCTGCCCCATCATCTTGTAGGAATACAGCGGAAATTCCAACTTCTTTTGGACAAAGAAATTCTTCAGCAAATCTCTGTAATCGCCAATTTCGTCAAGATTCAACATGGGGACTCCCTCCACACTACTAGAAATAGATTTTTTGTTGCTACTATACTATGATTTAGGATTTTTTTTCTCTTTTTTTCATGCACAAAAAGCAAACGTTTTGTCAATTCGTCAAAGCCAACCTGTAAACGCTAAATCCGAAATTTTTCCAAAAACTCCATTCGTAAGATTTTCGTAACAATAATCGTTGATAAAAATCACATCTTTCTTAAATTAAAATTGTCGTTTTTCTTACTTTCTTGCCTCACAAAAACCCAAAATATATTTTACGGAAAAAAGCGAGGTATTATGCCCAAAAGAGACATTCTTATTCTTAAGCAGATTTTGCTTTTTGCAGCAATCGCAATTGTTCTTGGAGTCATTTACGGCTAGGATAGCCGCAACCCATTTCAGCAATAAACCATTAATTTTTGGTGTATAAGGTTAGACTGACGCAGTTCTTATTGCGTCAGTCTTTTTTTGTTTGCAAAAACAGTACAACTAGACGTTCTAGAATTGCAGTATTCAAAAAAAGATGTATATTGTTGGCATTCCAAGGAAAGAAGGATAAAAAAATGCCTGCTGAAATAAAAATACTCGAACGTGCCGAAATGTACCTGCGCAAACTTTCTTGCGGAGTAAATCCATTAAATGAAGCTCCACTAGCAGAAACAGACATCTGCAAGCAGGAACGTATAAGTAAATGTCTCACCTACGTTGCCGATTATTTAAAGCAAAAAGTCTTTCTCAACACAAGCAAGCCGGAAAAGCAAGTTTCAATAAAACAACCAAGGCAGGCAAAACAGCATCCAGCCCGCGAACTGGCGACTAAGGAACTCGAAATTTCGCCAGAGGCTCTTTCCAAATTTGAAATTACCGAAGAAGCAGTTTCCGTATCAGGTTTAATCCGTCGAATCAACGCTACACTAGTCCAGGATAGCGGGATGATGCCGCTCATCTATGCAGATGTAGCAGAAGTTCTTTCTCAAGAAGGCATTCTCCAAAAGCAAGAAAACGACAAAGGCAAGGATTCCAACCTTCCCACCCCGCATGGCGAAGAGCTGGGATTCTCCCGTACCGAAGCAGACATTCGCGGTCACCACGCCGTTTTCACAAAATGTTCTGCCGAAGCTCAAAAATTCGTCATTGACAATATCCAAAAATGCGCCGATCTCGCCAACGCCCGCCTCGCCAAGCGTAAAGCCGCCGAAGAAGAAAAGGCGGCAAAAGCCTCCGAAGGACTAGCTGCAGAAACAGACTGCATAACAACCACAAGAGTTCGTCCATCCAAAGAAAAATTTCACCTGACAGAAGAGCAAATTTCAAAATATCCGAGCGATGAAACGCCTGTACCTGTCACCGAAATTGCAAGGCGTCTAAACGATTTGCTCACGCCAGAAGCAAACATCGAAAAGATTTATTTTAAAAGCATCCGCGACTGGTTCGTTGCGCAGAACTTCCTCGAAGAAAAGAAAAGTATCATCGGCAAGATGTATTTCACGCCGACAGAATCGGGAGCCTCCGCAGGCATTGTCACCGAACAACGCATCGGTAAAAACGGTGAAGCCTATGATGCAGTACTCTACAACTTCGCAGCGCAAAAGCTAGTCCTCGACCACGTGAACGAACTCCGATAGCGGGACTACACGGTCACAGTCGGCACAAGGCCGTAGCAGCGAAAAAAAGCAGCAACAGTAAATGCGACTGCGTCGCAATATGCGGCAATACGCTACATCAAATAAAAGTTTCATCCCGGGCACCCGCTCGGGATTTTTTTCATTTTCCATAAAAAGTTTTCACTTAAGCAAAAACGTTTTAATTTATTCAAAAAGCAGACTTTGAGCTGAGACCTCGTACTTCAAGCGTCAAGGCAGATTTCGCAGCAGCGCGAAAATAGCATCCAACCAATTTTCATCGGTGGATTCTATCGTGTTCCTATCGCAGCAGTCACCTTGGAACGGAACGAAGAGAAGCGATAGGGCCCAAGAAGAATTATGAGTTATGAAGTATAAATTACGAGAAGAAGGTTTGGTGCCTGCGGTGCGGTTTTACTCTGAAGTGAAATGCGGTAGGAATGCTAAAATGGGGTCCCGAATCAAGTTCGGGATGACGTAGAAGGTAAAACGCAGAACACCGCCCAATCCACATGAACAGTGCATTTCTAGATGCAACCATCTTTCACCTTTCATCCTTCATTGTTAATTGTTCATTGCACAATCGCTTCGCTCTTGTGCCAAAAGCACGCAAGGTTATGAAGCAGCAAAATGCTGGCATTTTGATATTTCATAACCGCAGCTGCGAACGCCGTAGGCGTTCAATGCTAGGCTCGGCAATGCGAATGCAAGCATTCGCGCTGCTCTCGCCTTACGCAT